>QMQC01000061.1 GCA_003648875.1 Actinomycetota bacterium | reverse complement strand
TAGTCGTCCGCGCCGGCATCGAGTCCCTCAACGCGATCATCAATTGCAGTCCGAGCGGTCAACATCAGAATCGGTACGTCATCCCCGCCAGCCCGAATCCTCCGGCATGTCGCCAGACCATCGGGGTGAGGCATCATCACGTCGAGACCGACCAGGTCGTATGCGTGACTCCGGAGTGTCGAAAGCGCCACCGCACCGTCACGTGCGGTCTCGACCTCGTATCCCTCGAAACCGAGGGCACGTTCGAGAGCCTCGCGCACGGCTGGGTCGTCTTCGACTATGAGGATGCGTGAATCTTGTCCAGACATGGGGCCAGCTTAAGACGGGAGGGTAAGAGGACCATGAGAAGGCGGGCCGGACACGGCGCTAGCCTCGCCTGATGACTTGGGGCATCGACAACCAGACCGTGCTTGTCACCGGTGGCAGCTCTGGGATAGGGATGGCAACGGCAGCAGCACTTGCGGAGCGTGGCGCAAACATCACGATCACATCACGCCATGCCGACCGTGGTGAATCGGCTGCGAGCGCAATCGCAGCCAACACCGGCGCGACCGTGAAAGTTGCCCTGCTCGATCTCACCAACCTGGACTCGGTCAGAGAGTTCGCCATTCGCTTCCGCGAGGAACATGACCAGATCGACGTACTTGTCAACAACGCCGGAAATGTCTTCGGATCGCGAAGGGAGACCGCAGATGGGTTTGAGATGACCTTTGGTACCAACCATCTCGAGCCCTTCCTGCTCACGTCACGTCTGCAAGGATCGCACCGCAACAAGGGTCCCACCCGCGTCATCAACGTGTCATCTGTGGCCCATACCAATGCGAAGGAAGGAATCCTCTTCGACGACCTCGGATGGAAGAATCGTCGTTACAAGATGATGGATGTATACGGGCACTCGAAGCTCGCCAACATCCTCCACGCAAGCGGAATCAATCACCGAACCGGACCAGACGTTCAGGCATACGCAGTCCATCCGGGGGTCGTCGGAACGTCCTTCGGAGGCCGTGGTGGTTCCACGGTCGTACGCTTCGCGACGAAGTTCGGAAAACGGTGGATGCGCACCCCTGAAGAGGGTGCCGACACCATCGTCTGGCTCGCCACCGAACCCGAAGTCGACACAGACGAAGGCATCTACTTTTCTGATCGCAAGACCGAGAAGACGACACGGTTTGCAAGAGATGATGAGCAAGCCGCTCGACTATGGCAAGTGAGCGAGACACTCGTCGGTCTGGCCTGATCCCATTCGAACCACCTGACACACAGAGAGAATCCAGACATGCCGGACTCGACTCAGCCCTCCGAACACAACGGAAGCTCCGAAGTGCGCGTGCCGGAGAGACCCCACAGACCATGGTGGAAGCAGGCGATCTCGATCGGGATCACGCTGCTGGTGTTGGTCGCCGTCTTCGGGTTCGTGCTTCCCGAACTCACCGACTACAGATCGATACTCGAGTACATCGGAGGGATCAGTGTCGCCGAGTGGGCGGTGCTCGGTGCGGTCTCCTTCGCGTTCCTCATGGCCTATCCGATAGTGCTCGTCCAGGC
The DNA here is from genome assembly GCA_003648875.1 of Actinomycetota bacterium. GTDB lineage: Bacteria > Actinomycetota > Acidimicrobiia > Spongiisociales > UBA5794 > B3-G11. The sequence goes on along the minus strand of QMQC01000061.1, from coordinate 6,792 downwards.
ACTCGTAACGCTCCGCCTTCCAGAGGCCTTCGTCAACCACATGACGGGTACCGCGATCACGAACTCGGTGCCGTCTGGCGGCGCCATCGCTCTTCCCGTCAACTACACCATGTACATGTCGTGGGGATTCTCTCCGGCCAGCATCTCGGCAGGGATGCTCAGTGCAGGTGTCTGGGACTGGCTGATGCGGATCTCACTCCCCGTTCTCGCTGTCTTCGGGATCGCATTGACGGGAGTGGCGCTCGGATGGATGTGGCTTGTGTCCATCGGGGGACTCCTCGCGGTAGCGGTGATGGTCTTCGTCCTCAGCAAGATCCTCGGTCGTGAGGAGGGGGCCAGAAACCTTGCTCGGTGGGTCGACCGCGTTGGAGCCCACGCTTTTCGCCTCGCCAAACGTGACAAGCCCGACATCGAGGCTGCCGTGATGCAGTTTCGAACGGACTTGAACAGCATCGTACGGAGCAGAGCGCTACGTCTGACCATGGCGACGATCGGCAACCACATTGCAATGGCGACCCTCTTTGCGGTCAGCGTCTATTCAGTTGGCATCGATCGCGGCCAGATATCCATCCCCTGGGTGGTACTCGCGTTCGCCCTCGGAAGATTCTTGGTGATGATTCCCGTGAGTCCCGGCGGTCTCGGTCTCGTTGACCTCGGCTGGATCGGACTGCTCACGCTCGGCTGGCAGACCGCAAACCCGGGTGTACCCGTTGACCACGATCTGATCTCCGCCGGTGTGTTGCTCTTCCGTGCTCTCAGCCTGCTTCCCCCGATCCTCATCGGAATGGCGTCATGGCTGTTCTGGCGAACCAACAAGAGCTGGCGACGTGAGTGGCAGACCCTACGGAGAGGCGAGACACCGGCATGATCGGGCTGCGCATTCAGATGGGGAAAGCGGCAAGGAGATCCCATCCCAACAGGACATTCAACAACACAGCCATACCCAACCAGGCTGCCCATCCGAGAGCAGCGGTTGCGAGGGATCGTTGTGTCGAGAACGCCATGCTCTCACGGATCGCGATCACCACGGCGAAAAGCGCCCAAGCCGCACCGACGAACCCGAGCCAAGGGATGATCCCCATCGCGACCGGTGCGTATGCGAACCCGATCACCCGCAGCAGCTCTGGATAATCGGCATCTCCCCCGAGCAAACGGACACCCACGCCATAGGCAACGCCGGACCACACCAACCATCCCACGAGCCCGGTCGCGACTCCGATCACGGCACCTGCGACAACGTTCGAATCGGTCGCCAGAGCGGCGCCAACGCCGCCGAGCAGATTGGCGAACACAACCACGGCGGCTGCCTGTGTGATCAGGGCGGGTTCGTCTGCGACCTCACCGTAGAACTCGGCATCGAGCAGCACCGCGCTGATCACGTTTCGGATCATCGGAGAAGTATGGCCTGCACGAGGACGAAATCCGCTGTCCGCTGTCCGAAGTCCGCGCTCAGGCTTCCGTGCTCTCGCTGGCAGTCAGCGACCGAGAACTCACGGATCAAGTCAATCGCCAGTCATCAGTCGAGCGCATCCAGCCACTCTCGGATTGCTGCCCCGATCTCGTCGGGCGAATCTTCCTGGATGAAGTGGCTTCCCACCACGGTGACCTCGGTCTGATTCTTCCATGTGCGACAGAACCGACGAGGTTCGCCACGCAGAATGCTTCCCGGATCGGCATTGATGAACAGCTTCGGCATCGCATTGTCGGTCATCCACTCGGAGTAGCTCGACACGATCTCATGCACATCCGCTGGTGATCCGTCTATCGGAATCTGGCGGGGCCATGTCAAGGTTGGGCGCCGCGACTCCCCAGCCTCGAGGTATGGACGACGGTATTCATCCATCTCTGCATCCGTCACGTCCCGAATGATCGAGGCAGGCAGGATGTTCTCAACGAAGATGTTCTTCTCGAGGATGATCTTCTCTCCGCCGTCGCCACGCATCGCTTCGAAGATCGGCCTGGCCTCCTCTGGCCACGCTGCCCAGGACGCTGGTTGCACGATCGCCTCCATGTAGGCAATGCCCTTGACGCGGCTTCGGTTGCGGTTCGCCCAATCGAATCCGAGACCTGACCCCCAATCGTGCACGACGAAGGTGATCCGATCACCGAGGTCAAGCGAGTCGAGCAGCCCATCGAGGTACTCCCTGTGTTCCACGAATCGATACGAGTCCGGTCCACTGTCGGGCAGCTTTCCCGAGTCTCCCATGCCAATCAAGTCAGGAGCAATGCAGCGGTACGCGTCAGACAGATGGGGGATCACATTGCGCCACAGGTACGACGAAGTTGGATTTCCGTGTAGGAACACAATGGGGTTCCCATCCCCAACATCGACATACGCCATGTCCAGACCCTTGATGTTCACTGCGTTCTTGTGCATGTTCACCTTCCCTCGGGCAGTCCAGCGTACTTGAAGGACGGACAGCGGTTAACAGGATCACTCCTTTTCTGTCGGCTGGGGAACTAGTCATGTCAGCAGTCCAATAAACCGTCCTTGTAGGATCGGCCCGAACTAGTACCTTGGTGTTGGGCATTGGGGGTTATTGGAAGGCACGGACACGGAGACGATCCATGCCATCCATGAATAGCGCAGAGATAGTTGTTGAGTTGAATCCGGCAGAGGTGCTCGCAGACGTGATACCACTGCCAAAGACCGACGGGCCATCGTTCTACCAGAGGAGAGGCACAAGCCTTCCTCGTCTCGGCAGCAAGAGAGCAGCGGACTACACCCGTGCATCCCTTCCGACACCTGTGAAACCGGAACGGGACACCGTGATCTCGCGTTTCAAGGACTTCGTCAGGGTCAATCGCCCATCATGGCTGCCGCAACGATAGGGCGGACGAGGAAGCCGAGCTCTCCCCTGCGGTCAGGGCGCGAAGACGCTGACCAATGCTCAAGGAATACACCCCGCACGCCGATAGAGCAGCAATGAAGCTGTTCCGGAAAGATACCGCAACGTCCAAGCGCGAGGATAGTGCCTATGAGGACGCCGTCGCCGACCGCATGCGGAACGTGCTTTCGCGTGAGACGAACCATGACGATGCCGAGGCGGTCGAGACTCGTCTGCGCAACATGACCTACGGTACGAACAAGCAGTAGAAGAGCCTCCAACCTCCAGCCTTCAGCCTTCAGCTACCTGCTCTGCACCCTTCGAATTCACGGGACGGTAGAACGTAGCGAGTTGGGCGCCCGCCGCAATCACACCCACAACGACCGCGCCACCACCGATCCAGCCGTTGAGATTCGTTTCGATCCCAAGGGCCGCGTCAATCGAGACAGCACCGGGGCCGCCAATTGCCACCGCTGCAGCCACCGCTGCAAGTGTCAAGACGTACTCCCACCCCTCGTCTGGTCGAGCGGTGACCCAGAATCCGACAGATCGATGCACAGACACGAAAGCAACGACCATCACGCCGATGACGCCGGCAGACGCAGCCGAGGTGAGAAGCCCTGCGATCAACAACACTCCGACACCGATCTCCGTGGCCGTTGAAGCAAACCACTGGAGACCGGGAGCCTTGAAGCCGATCGATCCGAACCAGTTGGTCGTCTTTGCCCTTCCTCGAGCGTGCTTGACGCCGTGGGCCAGCATGACGCCCCCAAGCACAAGTCGCAGTGCAAGCGATGCGATGTCGTACGGTTCCATCCGGCTCCTTCCGTGGTGTCGTGAACAACGGGCAGACATTGCCCACAATTCCCAATTGACCTTCTGAAATGGCAAAAATAGCTATGATGTCTTCAGGGGCAACGGAGGTACGCCATGGAACTGTCCGGCCGCCAGATCCAGGAGCACCAATTCACATCAGCGCTCCGCGGATACAACCGTGGCGAAGTCAAGGCGTTCATCGAGATCTGCGCCAAACAGATGGGTGCACTCGAGGAGAGACTTCGCATCGCCGAGGTCAGCGCCTCAAAGAGCGAGACGGAGCTAGCGGATCTGAGAGCGGAGATAGACGAGCTCCTGGAGGACGCCACAGAAGCTCGACGCCTGATCATCGAGGAGGCCAAGGCCGAGGCGGCAACAATTGCTCGCCAGTCGGCAGCAATGGGCGGATCGGGCGAGCTCTTGGATGCAGCGACGAGGGCAACAGCGATCCTATCTGAAGCCGAGTCCGCTGCCTCCCTGAGACTGAAGGACGTCGAACAGCTTCGAAATGCGGCGGAGGATGCCGCCACCGCAATCGTGCGTAGGGCCGAAGAGACCGCAGCGCTGACCCAGGCCGAGGCTGACCGCCTGCTGGACAAGGCGCGCATGGACACGAACTCGATGCGCGAGGAATCGGCGTCGATCCAAGCCTCGATAGAGGCGCAACTTGCTGAGATCCGGCGCATTCTCGAGGCTGCACGTAGCGGAAGCGTCGATCTGGAGGATCTCGCATCTGCGGGCATATCGGGTGCCTCAGACTCCGACCTGGTCATCGACCTGCGACATGGGGAAACCGTGGCTGAGACCCAGGACACGTCGGGTTGACCGTCAGCTCAGGCCTGAGATGACGAACTGGTAGATATCTTCCGCGACTTCGTCGCGCGTCAGCCTGCCTTCTTCGTCGTACCAGCGGTCAAGTGCATTGAGAATCGACAGAACGTAGATCGCGGCAAGCCTCGGATCGCAGTCCGACCGAAAGACATTCTGGGAGACTCCATCGGCAATCGTGGCTCGAAAGGCATCCTCGTAGCGATCTCTCATTCCATTGACACGGCGACGCTCTCCATCGCCGAGGAAGTCAACCTCCGTCAGATAGGTCCGGGCCTCGGGACGATGCTCGACGAGAACATCGATGTGACCTGAGATGAGGCCTCGCATCCGCTCCCTTGGGGCCGAATACATCTCAAGCGCATCAGCCGCGGCCTGCTCGAAGAACGCCGCTCCACGCTCGACCACGGCGACGAGAAGCTCCTGCTTACCACCGACGTGGCTGTACAAGGACGATCCGTGGATGCCAAGGTCATCACCCAGATCACGCATCGATGTGCCGAGGTAGCCGTGGGTCGCAAACCGCCTTCCAGCCCCGGAAACGATGTCATCTCGGTTGAGCCTCGTCATACGTCGTACGTCAATTCAACGGTATCGCTCACCGGATGCGACTGGCAGGTCAGGATCTGGCCAGCAGCCACCTCAGATCTCTCAAGCGACCAGTTCTTGTCCATCCGAACCTCGCCCTCGGTCACCTGGGCACGGCACGAGGCGCACGCTCCGCTTCGACAAGAGAACGGAGCCTCAGGACGAACGGCGAGAACGTGATCGAGGATCGGAGCACCGTCTGGGTCGATGACAAGGTTTGACGTCCGCCCACCGATCGTGACCTTGATGGTCGATCCGACCTCGTCGTCGACAGCGACGCGAGGCGGTGCATCGCCTCCTGCGTAGAAGAGCTCGTCGTTGACCTTCTCGGGTGGGACGCCGCCGCGGGCCAACACGGATCGAGCGGCTTCGACCATTCCGGCGGGTCCGCACAGGTACCAATCTGTTGCCGAGGCGGCATCAACCACCGTCGTGAACAGTTGAACTAGCTTGTCCTCATCGAGCCTGCCCTCGAACATCGGCATGGCGTTGGATTCCCGACTCAGGATGTTGAACAGCGCAAACCGTCCAGGGTTGTGGTTCTTGAGCCTCCCGAGGTCATCGAGGAACATCACCGAGCGTCCATCCTTGTTCCCGAATACAAGGGTGAATCGGCTCTCGGGCTCATCGGCGAGAACGGATTCGATCATCGACAATACGGGCGTGATGCCACTTCCTGCGACAATCGCAATGTGGTGGCGCCTGTTCCCTGGATCGATTGCGACAGTGAATTCGCCGGTCGGCCTGGTGACCTCGATCACGTCACCCTTCTTGAGTTCGGTGTTTGCGAAGGACGAGAACACGCCGCCAGGAAGACGCTTGATACCCACCTGCAGCGAACCCGAGCCCGCCCTCGAGCAGATCGAGTAGCTTCTCCTCACCATCTCGCCACCGATTGTCGCCCTGACGATGACATGCTGGCCGGGGACATGCGTAAACGCCGCTTCAAGCCCATCAGGCACCTTGAAGGTCACGCGGACGGACTCCTCGGTGATCGCCTCGACGGATGAGACCGTGAGCTTGTGAAATTCTGCTGCCTGCATCAAATCGCCTTGAAATAGTCGAACGGCTCTCCACAATCCGTACACACCATCAGGGACTTGCATGCTGTGGAACCGAACTCCGAAACGGTGTTGATGTTGCCGGAAGTGCACAAGGGGCACAACACCTCGGGGACGACCGAGAGCACCGAATCCGGGGGCGCGATACGGTTCTGCGCAAGCTTCCGCTTTGCGTCATCCGACATCCACTCTGTCGTCCATGCCGGCGCATAGGCAGTATCAACGGTGACATCCACAAACCCCCCTTCGGAGAGAACTGCGTGTATGTCGGACGTGATCGTTTCCATTGCGGGGCATCCCGAGTACGTCGGGGTGATCGTGACCGTTACCGCTCCCGAGTCGGAGATCTCGACATCACGCAGGATCGCAATGTCCGAGATCGTCAGGAAGGGGATGTCAGGGTCGACGACACGGTCGAGCAACTCACGCACATACTCGAGGCGCGACGTCTCAGCAATCACCACGACAACCCCGGATGGGCACGCTGAAGCCACTGCATCTCCGCAAGCATCGGGCCGAGGTGCTCGGTGTGCATTCCCGTGCGGCCGCCCGACGCCTGGAACAGATCCGCTGGCCGCGTGAGCGTTGCCTCCTCGAGTACAGCTTCGACCCTGGACTCCCACGAGTCCGAGAGGGCCGAGGGATCGACACCGATTCCCCGGGTTGCCATC
>QMQC01000060.1 GCA_003648875.1 Actinomycetota bacterium | reverse complement strand
TGGAACTGCCCCATGCTCACACACTAGACAAGGAAACGCGGGGTTGCACAGAAACCATTGACCAATCGTCGGAATCTGAGAAAACCGCTCGTCAATCGTCAGAATCTGCGAAGAATCGTTCGTCAATCGTCAGAATCTGAGAAGAGACGACTCAACCAATTCACGAACGCACTCCATGTGCTTGACAGGAACAGAGAGATTCCGGCCAGATCAGAGGCCTCGATCGCTGCCGCGGCGTCTGGCGATTCCGCGTCGAGCTTTGCTTCCAGACACTCAGAGAACTCATCGATCAGGCGCTTTGAAACCTCGTTGACAAGACCGGTGCGCCCGAATTGGGCGATCGGCCCCGCAAGCGTGACCTTGGCGTTGATGGTCACGTCGGTCTCGAGTCCGTCAACCGATGACAAATGCACACCGACCTCCACACGACCTTGGCTACCCCCGGAACGGTCAACCCCACGACCCTCGATGTTTGACGTGTACGTCTCATCGCTGAACTCAACACTCGCCGACCCCTCGAACGATGAAGAAATCGGTCCAAGCTTCACAGACACACGCCCGTCGTATGTCCCATCGCCATTGTCACTCGTCAGCTCAGCACCTGGCAGGCACCGCGCCAGCTCGGGCACATCCTGGAACAACTCCCAAACAGAATCGATCGGGCGCGTGACGGTGAAGACCTCGATGACTTCCATGTCGACTCCTACACGGTATGAATCGCAGCATCGGAACCACGGAGCGATGACGCTGTGCCCGCACCATATCGCACCTGCACGATCTCCGCGAGAATCGCGATCGCGGTTTCGGCAGGCGAGGTTCCTTTCAGATCGAGACCGATCGGTCCATGGATCGCATCGATCTCTTCGGCCGTCCAGCCTTCAGCAGAGAGGCGATCGACGCGCAACCCATGGGTTCGTCGAGACCCCATCGCGCCCAGGTACCTGATCGGTCTCCCATGCACGGCTTTGAACACCGGTATCTCGAAACGGCTGTCGTGGCTCAGGAGGACCACATACGTGCGACGATCCGGCGCAATGTGATCGAACACGGCGTCTGGCCACGCAACGATCAACTCGTCAACATCCGGGAAGCGCTCCGGTGTGGCCCATGTGGCACGAGCATCTGCCACAACAACCCGAAACCCGAGTTCGCGGGCGAAGAGCGAGAGCGGCTGAGCGATGTGCCCGGCACCGAAGATCAACATGATCGGAGAAGGCGCGATCGTGTCTATGAAGATCCTGCGGTCGCCATAGATCAGCGACCTGCTCTCTTCGCGATCCATGAGGTCGTGAGCATCCGCTGTGACGTCTTCATCGAACCATGGCGCATCATCGCCGGCTATGAGTCCGTCTGACCGGTCAACGATGACCACAGAGCCCGTATCGGGTCCCTCGATGACACTGATCATGGCGCCGAGTCTCTCGTCGTCCTTGAGGCTGGCTATCGCGTCGATCAATTTGGTCACCATGGTGCGATGTAGACCTCGATCGTGCCACCGCACGTCAGACCGACCTCAAAAGCATCATCATCTGCAATGCCATATGTGACGACCATGGGGGTTCCGGATGCGAGCACCGCGGCTGCATGTTCGCGCACGTCGTTCTCGACACATCCACCACTGACGCTTCCCTCCATCTCGCCCTCGGACGAGATCACCATCTTGGCTCCGACACCACGCGGTGCCGAACCTTTCACGCCAACAACCGTTGCCACCGCAACGCTCTTGCCCTGTTTCGTCCACCGGTCGTGAACTTCGAGTACGTCTCTCATCGTGCGGCGATGCTCCTTTGCCTATTCCGGGATGTCTGCAGAAGGTCGATCAGGTCGACCAGATTACGAGCGGTTCCCCCTGCCAACAAGTCATCCACGTATGGCAACGCTGCGGCCATTCCCCGTGCGGTGGTCGTGAACCCCTCGTGACCTGCCAGCGGATTCAACCAGACAACCCTATGAACGGAGCGCCCGAGCCGTCGCATCTCAAGGGCAAGTTGGTTCGGGTCACCTGTATCCCATCCGTCCGAGACCACAAGAACGATGGGGCCCCCGCTACCGACGCGGCGCAACCAGTCGCGGTTGAAGGCCCCGATCGCCTCACCGATGCGGGTCCCGCCAGACCAATCGAGCACCGTCCTGGCAACCCGCTCGAGCGCATCGCTTGGGTTTCTTGCACGAAGCTGTCTCGTGATACGGGTCAGACGGGTCGCAAACACGAAGGCCTCGACGGAACTGAACTTGTATTGGGCACCGTGGATGAAGTGAAGCAACATCTCTGAATACCGTTCCATCGATCCTGATATGTCCGCGATCACAATGAGCGGGCGTTGCCTCGGCCGCCGCTCGGAGAACGCAAGAGGCATGAGATCGCCACGTGGCCCCGTGAGCATCCTCAACGTCCGACGCAGGTCGGGTAGCTCGCCGTTCGAAGCAGGTTGCCACCGACGAGACGCCACAGAGGACGGGCTCCAGGTCATGTTGGCAAGGAGAGCAGCGACTGATGCTGCCTCATCGTCGCTGAGATCTGCAAAATCGACATCCATGAGCCGCTCCGAGGCTGATCCGCCCACGACATCGACAACGTCATCGCGGTCCTCCGTGTCTTCCGTCTCCTCGGCGCTCGTTGCGCCGATTCTCGGAGCTCGGTGGACAGGCTTGCGTTCGGCGAGTCGATCGACGACATCGTCAAGGGTTATCACGAAATCCCCACTGAAGAACTGCTCGAAGATTGCGTCGAACCGCTGGTTCTGACTGCGTCGCGTGACCACCACTGCCCTGAACGCCTCCCGGACATCACTGCCGCGGTGCATACCCACGAGTGCTACTGCCTCCACGAGATGCTGCGTCGTAGTCGTCGTGACGGCGAACCCGCTCGATCTGAGCGTGCGCACGAACATGACGAGGTTCGCGGAGGCGATGTCACCCTGTGACTTCATACCAGGGCATTCGTACCCGCTGTACGCACCGTCTGCATGTCCTCTTCATACTTGACGATGACTCCAAGGGTCGCATCGACGACGTCGGAGGACAGTTCCACCTCACCGAGCACCTGGAGGGCCTTTGCCCAGTCGATTGTCTCCGCAACCCCGGGTGGTTTGAAGAGATCGAACTCTCGAAGCTTCTGCATCGCAACCGCGAGCTCAGCAGAGAGCGTGCGAGATGTCTCGGGAGCCTTCTTGTGCAGGATCTCGATCTCTCGCTCGACGGTTGGATAGTCGATCCAGTGGTAGATACACCGACGTTTGACAGCGTCATGGATCTCTCGCGTCCGGTTGGAGGTGATGACGACCACGGGCGGCGTGGATGCTTGCACCGTGCCGATTTCGGGAATCGTGATCTGAAAGTCAGACAGAAGCTCGAGCAGATACGCCTCGAACTCCTCGTCTGCCCGATCGAGTTCGTCGATGAGGAGAACTGTTGGCAGACCCTCGGAGGAACGACGGATTGCCTGGAGGAGGGGTCGAGCTATCAGGTATTCCTCGCTCATGATGTCGTGAACGTCAACTTCGTCATCCCGCGCCTCAAGCAGTCGAATCGCAAGCATCTGACGCGCGTAATCCCACTCGTACAAGGCGTGGGATGCGTCAAGACCCTCGTAACACTGGAGTCTGATGAGCTCTCCGCCGCTCATGGTTGCGAGCACTTTTGCGATCTCTGTCTTCCCGACGCCGGGTTCACCCTCGACGAACAGGGGGCGTCCCATCTGGATCGCGAGATGAATGGAGACCGTCAACGAGCGCTCAGGTATGTAGCCGCACTCAACGAGCGCGGCATCGAGATCGTCAACCGTCGTGGGAAAGCTCATGGGTTGACCATAGCGAGGGCGACGACGTCCGAAGTCCGCTATCCGGCAATCGCATGCCGGCAACCGCCATCCGCATGCCGCTATCAGCTATCCGCGATCCGGCAACCGGCATCCGCAGTCCGCTCCAGCGGACATCGGACAGCGGACATCGGACAGGGAGCGCAGCAACCGGCCGGTAAGCGAAGCGACCCGAGAGCGAGGCGCAGCTGAGCGATCAACCCAGGCCGATGGATGCCACGACTTGAGCGCTGAACTCGCCGAGGTTCGCTGCGAGGCCGGGGAAGACTCCTAGGAGGATCACGCCGAATGCGGTGAGACCAAGGGCGAATCCGATCGGGCCCGGTACCTCTGCCGACTCGAACGCTTCGATGTCAACGCCTTGTGGAACCGGGTCCATGAATGCAACCTTCAACACGTTGGAGTAGTAGACGAGAGCGATCACAGCGTTGATGGCCGCGGCAATCGCGATGCTGTATCCCCACCAATTACCGACGCCGATCGTCGCCTGGAACATTGCGAACTTCGCAAACCAACCTGCAAGTGGCGGGATGCCTGCGAGGGACATGAAGAACACGGCGAGGGCCATCGCCAGACCGGGCGCCCACCGGTTGAGTCCTGCCCAGTCCTCGAGTTCGTACGAACCGACTCTTGAGCCAATGATGATGGCCACGGCGAATGCTCCAAGGTTCATCACGGCGTAGATCACCAGGTACGTGACAGTTGCAGAGAAAGCTTGGTCGAGGTTGTCGGCGTTGGATGCCGCAGCGGCACCGAACGGCGCAAGCATGAACCCTGCCTGGGCGATCGATGAGTAACCGAGCAACCTCATGACGTTGGTCTGCTTGATGGCAACGATGTTTCCGACCGTCATGGACAGCAGTGCCACAAGCCACAGGACGGGTCCCCAGATGTGGGATACCTCGGGAAACGCCAGGTATGTGACCGAAAGTAGCCCTACGAACCCCGCACCCTTCGATCCGACGGACAACCACGCCGTCACCGGTGGGGGAGCACCCTCGTATGTGTCGGGTGTCCAGAAGTGGAACGGCACCGCAGACACCTTGAAGCCAAACCCGAGCAACACGAAGATCACGCCGAGCGTGAAGAGTGGCATTTCCGCGACACCAGCAGACGCAACAGCGAGCTGATCGAACTGTTGGGTACCTGTGAGGCCGTAGAGCAGCGATACACCGAACAGCAACAGTGCCAATGCTATGACGCCTGTGATGAAGAACTTGAGAGCGGCCTCATTGGACCTCGGATCTCCCTTTCGCCAGCCAGCCAGAAGGAACGCTGGGCCTGATACGAGTTCGAGGGCAACGATCATGGTGACGAAGTCACGCGAAGATGCCATTGCTACAGCACCAAGTGCAGATGCGATGAGGAGGAAGTAGTACTCCCCCTCGTAGTAGCGGTCCATCTCCAGGTACCCGATCGACAGCAGCAACGCAATGAACGCCGCAAAGATGAACACGCCCTTGAAGACCAGCGCATACGCGTCAACGACATACGAGCCACCGAACAACACTCTGTCTGCACCCGTAGCCGTACAGAATTCCAGACTATCGCAGAAGGTGAGGGTCAACACCGGAACGATTGCCGCGAACATGCCAACCATCGCCGTAATCGCGACAAGGTACTTCTTCCTCGTCATGAGGTCGACCACGAGCGTCACCAGCACCGTCGTGGCGAGGATGATCTCCGGCAGAAGCGCGTGGTAATCGATAGCCGACACGTCAGCCTCCGAACGCCTTCTGGAGCAGGCCGCCAACGGCGTCGTTTGTGGCACCGAAGACGATCTTGGGGAAGATACCGATGGCGATGGTTCCGATCACGAGAGGTGCCCACGCGAGCCATTCGAACGAGTCGACATCTTCGAACTCGTGGTCTGCCCACTCTTCGGAAGGCTCGCCGAAGTTCACATTGCGCAACATGTAGAGCATGTATCCGGCCGTGAGCACAGTGCCGATGGCACCGATGACCATCAACACGCGGAACAACGACGTCGCTTGGATCGCCTCGAGCGGGCTGAACGAGGCCATGAGCGACATGAACTCGCCCCAGAAACCCGCAAGGGAAGGCAGTCCGAGCGAGGCCATGGCCGCAAAGCCCAACAAGAGACCCATCTTTGGCATGAGGATCATGTTGCCTCCGAGGCGTCCCATGTCTCTCGTGTGATAGCGGTGCGCCATCGAGCCAGCAATGAAGAACAACAGGCCGGTGATGAGACCGTGAGCGACCATCCCGATGATCGCTGCGTTGATGCCGATCTCGGTCATCGTCGCAATACCGAGCATCACGAAACCCATATGGCCAACGGACGAGTATGCGATGAGCCGCTTGACATCTGTCTGGGCCAGACATGCAAGTGAGCCGTAGATGATCCCGATCACGGCCAACACACCAATGAACGGTGCCCACGCAACGGCCTGGTCGGGAAGGATCGGGATTGCGATCCTGATGAAGGCGTACGTACCGAGCTTCAGGAGGACCGCGGCAAGGATGACGGATCCGATGGTCGGTGCTGCCGTGTGTGCGTCCGGCAGCCATGTGTGGAATGGCCACATCGGCACCTTGACGGCGAATCCCACGAAGAGGCCCGCAAACACGAGGAACGCAAAGGTCCCCGTGAATGCACCGGCGGCACCGATTTCTGACAGCTCGATCATCGAGAAACTGCGATAGCCGAGCATCTCCTCGGATCTGAAATACAGCGCAAGGAAGCCGAGGAGCATGAATGCCGATCCGAAGAGCGTGAAGACGAAGAACTTCAAAGATGCGTAGAGACGCATCTCGATCTTCCATCTCACGACGGGGACTTCGGTGATTCCGCGGTCACCCCAGATGCCGATCATGAAGTACATCGGCAGGAGCACGACCTCGAAGAACACGAAGAACAGGACCAGGTCGAGGGCAACGAACGTCCCGGTCATACCGGTTGCGAGGATGAGCACGAACGCCAGGAGGAGCTTTGGGTTGTGCGGCTCGGGCCAGTGGTTCCAGGAGTAGATGATGACGAGGACGGTGATGAACGCTGCAAGCAGCACCATCGGCAGTGAGATACCGTCCACACCGATGTGGAAGTGTGCGTTGATCGCACTGATCCATGACGTGTCCATTGCCGTACCGAACTGGTACGTGTCTGCAGCCGAATAGTCGAACTGCACCGCCAGCGCGATCGCCAATGCCAGAGTGACCAGAGAGAAGGCCAGGGCAGTCCATTTGACAAGGGACTCCTTTGCTTTCGGTATGGCCAGGACGGCTAGCGCGCCGACGACAGGCAAGAACACGATGAGGCTCAGGCCCCAACCGTTCTCAAACCAATCCATGTCGTTGCTCCTCCTAGAGAATGATGAATAGAACGGCGATCACTACGACGCCGACGAAACTGAATGCTGCGTACTGCTGGACACGCCCGGTGAACGTTCTTCTCAGGCCGCTACCGAGCTCGTCAACGCCTGCGCCGACCTCGTTGTAGAAGCCGTCGACCACGTTCTCGTCAACGGATCTGACCGCCTTGGCGATGCCAAGGGATGCCAATCCGGCACCGTTCACGATGCCGTCGACCACGTTCATGTCCCACCACAGAACGACCTTCGCAACCGGACCCATGATGGGTCGCACAATGCCGTTCATGTAGAGATCGTCTATGAAATACAGGTTCTCGAACAGCGGCCAGAGCACGGGGATCCTGAAGGCATCCCGTTCGGTCTGCGTCTCCTTGTCCCTGCCGTAGAGCCACCATCCGATGGCCACACCTGCAAGCACGACCGGCGTGACGATCAGCACGAGAGACCAGTCGAGCCCGTCAGCGTGATGGTCACCCATTCCTGAGAGCGGTTCGCGGGTTGCCAACCAGGTTGTGAAACCGGTGTAGACACCGGGGAAGTTGACGAAACCGGCCGTTGCGGCAAAGAAGGCGAGACCGATGAGCGGGTACGTCATCATCCTGGGTGACTCGTGAGGTGTTGCGTCTCCCTTGTATTCGCCGAAGAACGTGAGAGCAACGACACGTGCCATGTAGAAGGCCGTGATGAATGCGCCTGCGATTCCAAGGATCAGAATGAAGTTGGCGACATCCTGACCGCTGCCTCCGGAGTACTTCACTGAGGCGAGGATCTCGTCCTTGGAGAAGAAACCTGCGAAAGGAAAGATCCCTATCAACGCGAGAGTCCCCGCGATGAACGTCCAGAACGTGATGGGCATCTTCTTGCGGAGTCCCCCCATGTCAGACATGTTGTTGGAATGCACCGCGTGGATCACAGAACCGGCGCCGAGGAACAGCAGGCCCTTGAAGAACGCGTGGGTGAAGAGATGGAAGAGGCCGGCTGTGTAGGCACCAGCACCCATGGCAGCGACCATGTAGCCGAGCTGGGACACGGTTGAATATGCAAGCACCTTCTTGATGTCGTTTTGGACGATCGCAAGGAAGCCTGTGATGAAGAGCGTGAGACCACCGACGACGATGATTATGTCGCGGACGTCTCCTGCAAAGAGACCGTCGACGTCGAGGTAGAACGGGAAGAGGCGGCCAAGGAGGTAGACACCTGCGGTGACCATCGTTGCGGCGTGCATGAGCGCTGACACAGGCGTCGGGCCTGCCATCGCGTCGGGCAGCCATACGTGGAGCGGGAACTGTGCCGACTTGCCCATGGCGCCGATGAAGATCAACAGCCCTGCCC
>QMQC01000059.1 GCA_003648875.1 Actinomycetota bacterium | reverse complement strand
TCGCAGGCTCGCACTCCCCCCTGGCTCACTCCGTTCGCTTGTCCCCCCTAAAGGGAGGACGCGTACCGGCAGACTCACGTTTCCCCCTGGCTCACTCCGTTCGCTTGTCCCCCCTAAAGGGAGGACGAGCGTGAGGCAAATTGTCCGCTACTCGGCCCTAGGAGTCGAGGCAACCACGGACGAGCTTGTTGATGAGGCCCCCGTCGAGTTCCGGCTGGGTGGGGTTCCGATCGCGGTTCTCATGCGTACACCGGGGGACGATGAGAATCTCGGTCTCGGATTCGGCCTCACCGAGGGGATCGTGCTCAACCCCGGAGAGGTCAAGGACGTTCGCCGGGTCGAGGGGACAAACGAAGGCGACCGCTATGACATCGTCCTCGCCGAAGGAGTCGACGTCGACCCGGAGCAGTTCCGGCGCAATCTCTACACATCGTCTTCGTGTGGCGTCTGTGGCAAGGCATCCATCGATGCGGTCAGGGTTGCCGCGCGCTCCATTCCTGAAGGGCCGGCCGTGGAGGCGACGATACTGCGCTCGCTCCCGGCCACGATGCGCGCCTCGCAAGTCCTCTTCAACGCAACCGGCAGCATTCACGCGGCAGCGGCCGTTGACGCCCGCGGCGATCTTGTCGGAATCGCAGAGGACATAGGGAGACACAACGCTGTCGACAAGCTCGTCGGACGTCTCTCGAGGAAGCAATGGCCCCTCGAGGAACTCGTACTCGTTGTTTCCGGCAGACTCAGCTTTGAGATGGTTCAGAAGGCCGCCGTTGCAGGCATGCCGATCATCGCAGGCGTATCAGGGGCGTCATCCCTTGCGGTCGAACTCGGTGAGGAAGTCGGTATGACCGTGATCGGGTTCCTGAGCGAGGAAGGATTCAACGTCTACTGCGGCGAGCCAAGAATCCGCTGACGATCCTTCGTCGAGTGTTGAATAGTGTCGGTCCTGCGGGTGGTTGCCGCTGCCCAAGCAATTCGGACGTCGCCAACAGTCCCGATCGGATCGGGTTGGGCTCAACGTCAGGGGAATCGGCTTCCGGACATGTCTTTCGGTCGCCGGTTGCAGTTCTGCAGCCGGTATGGTCCCACGAACCGAGCCAGATATCGAGATTCTGTGTGAAGAGAAATGATTCACCTGCCCGTGCAGTGATCGACCGGTACAGGTACTTGGTCGAAAGCGGCGCGGATCCCGCAGAGTGGTCATACGCGTGGCGGAGCGCATTGAACCGCGGCGGGTTCCAAGCGGTCGATCTGTTGATGGAAGAGATAGTCGAGACCGGTAGATGTGTCGGCTGTGCCGCATGTGTGACGATCTGCCCTGTCGATGTATGCGAGTACCGCACCGAGCGCCCGGTCGATAGGCACCCCGAAGCCTGTGTGTTGTGTGTGCTCTGTGCGGAGGTCTGTCCGGTCCTGCGCCCAGCCGACAAGGACCTCCACGAGATGCTCGATCTCCGCCCACCGGCAATCGACGAAGGGTTCGGACCGTACGGCTACGGGGTCTATGCTCGCTCGACCGATCCGGACTGGGTTGCCCGGGCCCAGGATGGAGGTCTCGTGTCTGCGCTCGTCATCCACGGTCTCGAGACGAATGCTTTGGCCGGAGCGGTTCTCGGCGATGTGAAGCCCGAGCAACGCCAGATAGGTCGACATATCCTTGCGACAACCCGTGAGGAGGTCCTGGGAGCTGCAGGATCTCGCTACACGTACTCACCCAACACTCTCGCTCTCCTCGACGCGATGCGCCTTGACGTCTCCCCGATCGCTGTCGTTGGGGTTCCGTGCCAGGTCGATGGGGTCCGTTTCCAGCAGAATTCGAGTATCCCGCTGTCCTTGGCGAACTGGTATCGCGACAACATCGCTCTGGTCATCGGCCTGCTGTGTTCCGAAGCGTTCACCCACGAAAGCATCGCCAAACTCGGAGAGATGATCGACGTGGAGCCTGAGCGCATCGAGAACATCAACATCAAGGGAAAGGTTGTCGTCAGGCTCAACGACGGCGAGATCCGGACTGCATCGCTGAAGCGGTATCAGGAGTTCGCCCGACCCGCGTGTCTGTACTGTCTCGACTACGGCGCCGAGAACGCAGATATCTCCGCAGGAGGCATCGGCATGGACAACTGGACACTCACTCTGGTCCGAACCGAGGCTGGGCACCGGGCACTCCAAACGGCCATCGACGACGGCTGGGTCGAGAGCAGACCACTTGAAGATGAACCTCGCGGCATGTTCCTGTTCGACATGCTCGCGGCGAGCAAGAAGAAGAATCGACCCCTCCCCGCCCTCATGCCAACGCTTCCTGAACGCGAAACGCTCGGATGGCTCAACCCCAAGACGTTCTACACGAAGGGGCCCGGTGCCCCCGCGGCCATAGAGGATGAGACGCCGTGACGAGGCCTGTCACCGATTTCAACGCCATGGTCGCCGGCCAGGGAGGCGACGGATCCCTCACCGTGATCACGCTCCTCGGCAACCTCCTCGCGCGTCGCGGCTTTCACCTCTACACGTCGCGCAATGTTGGCTCCCAGGTGAAGGGTGGACACACCGCCGGGCTGTTACGCGGGACGATGGTGCCGCGAACTGGTATGGGCGACTCCATCGACGTGTTCATTGCGTTCGACGCAGAAGCGATCGAGAAGGGCGGTAGCAGGGTTGCTCAAGATGGCTTCGTCGTCTACGACTCCTCTGGTGGACCGCTCCCAGACGGCCACCTTTCTGATGGTGTCACGGTCCTCGAGATTCCCTTCGGTCGCCTTGCCGTTCGCGATCTTCGGCGCGAGCTGTTCAAGAACAGCTTCGCTCTCGGCGTGATCTCGCGTATCTTGACCATCGACGACGCGGACACGGCAGCAGTAATCAAGGCACGATTCGCTGCGAAGCCCGAGCTTGTCGACCCGAATCTGCAAGCCATGATCGAGGGATTCGCCTACGCCGACGAACATGACATGGCAGAAGGCGCTGGCCCGATTCGGCTCGCCAAGGTCAAGGCCGATGACCGTATCCTGATCACGGGAAACGACGCAGCGGCGCTCGGGTTCCTGGTCGCCGGGGTCCGGTTCTTCGCTGGGTACCCGATCACGCCTGCGACCGAGATCCTCGATTTCATGACACGCCACATCGAAGCGTACGGAGGCGTGGCGGTCCAGGCCGAGGATGAACTTGCGGCTGTCAACATGGCGCTCGGAGCCGCTCTCACTGGTGTTCGTTCGCTCACCGCGACGTCAGGTCCCGGGATCTCGTTGATGCAAGAAGCAGTTTCACACGCCGGGTCCGCCGAGATACCGCTCGTTGTCGTTGATGCCCAACGCGCCGGTCCTTCGACCGGGATGCCGACCAAGTCCGAACAGTCCGATATCGCGATGCTGATCCATGGAGGTAACGGCGACTTCCCACGCATCGTGCTCGCTGCCGGGAACGCCACCGACGCCTTCGAACTTGCCGTCATCGCAACGAACCTGTCTCAGCGGATCCAAGGACCGGTCTACCTCATGTTGGATCAGACGGTTTCACAGGACTCCTCAACAGTTCCCCCATTCGATCTCACGACCATAGAAATCGATCATGGAAGACGCCTCAATCAGCACCAGCTCGATGTGATCGGCGAGTACCGCAGATACTCCATCACCGATGATGGCGTGTCGCCATGGGCGATGCCGGGAATGCCGGATGGGATGAGCCTCGTCACGGGCAATGAACACGACGAGTGGGGCAAGGTCTCGACTGAACCACGAAACCGAGTGGACATGATGGACAAGCGGGCTCGCAAGACCGACGCAGTGTTGGATGATCTGCCTTCCGGCCACCGGTTCGGGGACGATGCTTCAACAGTTGGGATTCTCGGTGTTGGTATGCAGAGCGGGGTCATGCGCGAAACCGTCGAATTGCTCGCCTCAGACGGTATCGAGCTCGCCGGACTCCAGCCTCGCACCATCTGGCCCGTCCCCGCAGAAACTCTCGCATTCGTCGCGTCCAAAGAGCGCGTCTATGTGGTCGAGCACAACCACAGTGGCCAACTGGCACAGATCCTCGAATCGGTCGGACACTCGACAGACACGATGCGCAGCATCTTGAAGTACGACGGCATCGCATTCACGCCGCTCGAACTCGCCGATCGCATCCGCACTGGGGAGGCAGGATGACGGACACCTACCGACCGGCAGAACCGATCTGGTGCGCAGGATGCGGCCACTTCGGCGTCGAAGGAGCCCTCCTCCTGGCGCTGTCCGATCTCTCCATCCCGAAGGAAGAGACCTTGGTACTCGCGGGAATCGGCTGCTCCGGAACGATCCAGAACAATCTCGGCACCTACGGATACCACGCACTCCACGGGCGAGTGCTCCCCACCGCGACGGGCGCATGGATGGCGAACCCGAAACTCACCGTGATCGCAGCAGGCGGGGATGGAGACGGCTACGCGATCGGCATGGGACACCTCATCCACGCCTTCAGACACAACCCCTCGTTCACATACATTGTGATGAACAACGGGGTCTATGGGCTCACCAAGGGACAGAACTCGCCGACCCGACACGGAACCCGGCCGATTGACGCGATCCTGCTCGGCCTCTCCGTACTCGAAACGACGTTCGTCGCACGCGGCTTCACCAGAGCACCCGAACAGCTTCGAGACCTCACCGTCCGCGCCCTCAAGCACGCAAGGGCCGGGCACGGATTCGCCTTCCTCGAGGTACTGTCGCCATGCGTCACATACAACGACACTTACGCTCTGTGGGATGCGGAGTACGTCGATCTCGACACCGACGGTGAACACGACCCGACGAACCGTTCCCAAGCGTTCAGCCGCGTAACCGAACTCCATGCCGAAGGACGGATCCCGATCGGGTTGATCCACCACACCGAAAGAGACCCAACAGCCGCACTCGCCGACCCCTCCGCTGCCGACATCGGCCCCGACTCTCACATCGCGTCATACGAGGACATCCTGGACCGCTACAAGGTCGAGCGTCATAACCGCTGAAGACGCTCAGTCGCGACGCTTCGACGGACGCCGTTGCTTGTCCAACTCGACGATGACTTCTGGGTGTCCGGCATCGCCAACCCACAGGTGGCGTTCGAGTTCGCCGGGTGTGTCGGGTAATGCTGAGGGAGGGATCGTGACATCGATACCGTGACCTGTGAATGTGACTTCTGATTGCTCATGCACTGACGTGGTGAGACGCACAGCGTATTCCCCAGGCGCAACGACACAGTCAACAACGCCGCCATCTGCAAGTACAGCAACATCCTCGTGAGCAAGTCGGATACGGATCGAATCGTCTGCGAGCCTGATCTTCATCCTCCATACCTCTTGATGAGTACGTCGTAATCTGCCTTGGTGTTCACATTGAACAGCGCGTCCGAGTCGATCTCAACCCTGCCGATGTCATCAAGGTCATCAAGAACACCAAGAACGGACCGTTTCCCGGCTTCAAATCTTTCTCGCACGAGCTCTTCGACACCGGGTCCGTACACACCCACCAGAGGTTGATCCTCCCCGTTCACCTGTGCGATCCTCACGGTCATCCCCATGGCGAACGGCTCAGCAAGTGAAAGGATGATGTCTGTCGTGAGCATCGGCATGTCCACCGCAGTCACGAAGACCGGTCTCCCGCTTGCGATTCGCATGGCCGACAGCAGCCCGCCGACTGGCCCCTCGCCTGGTATGTCATCGGGAATGAGCACACCATCGGGTGGCACGGCGACTCCCCCGCACACGATCACCTCTGTGAACACTTCACACATCGTTTCGTGGACGCGGTCCAGAAACGGGGAACCAGCAACCACGAGCTGGGACTTGCTCGCACCCATGCGGCTACTCGAACCGCCTGCCAGAATCGCACCGATCGTGTGGGAGATCATGTCCACATTCTGGCTCACGCGTGGCGCAAGAGATTCGGAAATCGAACTCGTGTGCACAAAGGCCTATGTAGCGTGGGACTCATGCGTACTGACCTAGAGATTGCCAGAGAAGTAGAACTCCGACCGATCACCGATGTTGCACGAGAAATGGGAATTCCCGAGCAACATGTCGAGCAACGCGGCCACGGTCTCGCAAAGATCAAGCTCGCAGCACTCAAAGAGATGGGCGCTCCAAGAGCAAAATACGTGCTCGTCACCGCGGTGAACCCAACTCCTTTCGGTGAAGGAAAGACGACGGTTTCCGTCGGACTCGCTCAGGGATTCAAACTGCTCGACAAGTTGGCTGTGTTGTCGCTTCGTCAGCCTTCTCTTGGCCCAACGTTCGGTATCAAGGGAGGTGCAGCAGGCGGAGGATACTCCCAGGTTGTACCGATGGAGGAGTTGAACCTGCACCTCACCGGTGATTTCCACGCCGTGACCGAGGCAAACAACATGCTTGCCGCTCTCATCGACAACCACATCTATCAGGGCAATCAATTGTCGATCAACGTCAAACGTGTCACGTGGCGCCGGGTCCTCGATGTCAATGACCGCGCCTTGCGCAACATCGTTGTCGGCCTCGGCACCACCCTCGACGGCATTCCTCGTGAGGGCGGATTCGACATCACCGCAGCATCCGAGCTGATGGCTGTGCTCGGGCTTGCGACGAGCCTCCAAGATCTTCGGGAACGTCTCGGACGAATCGTCGTCGGTTACGACCGTCACAAGGAACCCATCACCGCAGAGCAGATACGAGGAGCAGGCGCCATGGCTGTGCTCCTCAAGGACGCCCTGAACCCGAACCTCATGCAGACCCTCGATGGCACGCCTGCGCTCATCCACACGGGTCCCTTTGCCAACATTGCACACGGAAACTCATCGATCGTCGCAGACCAGATTGGCATCCGCAGTGGTGACTACCTCATCACAGAAGCGGGATTCGGATCTGACATCGGTGCGGAGAAGTTCTTCAATCTGAAGTGTCAGACATCGGGGATGTCACCAGACGTTGCGGTGATCGTCGCAACGGTGCGTGCCTTGAAGCTGAATTCAGGGAAGTTCCACGTCAGGGCAGGCAAGGCATTGCCTGACGAGATGATCACGGAAGCCCCGGAAGATGTCATGGCTGGGGCGGACAACCTGAGAAGGCACATCGCAAACGTACGCCAACACGGGGTAACACCTGTGGTGGCTGCGAACAGTTTCCCGACGGATCATCCCTCCGAGCTTGCAGCAATTGGCGCGATCGCAGACGATGAGGGGGCGGTCTGGGCCCTTGCAGATCCTTACGGAGATGGAGCCGAGGGCATGGTTGCGCTTGCCGAAGCCGTGAGAGATGCTGCCAACGACGGATCCTCATTCACCCCCCTCTACCGCCTGGACATGAGCCTGATGGAGAAGATCGAAACGATCGCAACGAGGGTCTATGGCGCAGATGGCGTTGAATATGACATCAAGGCAAGGCGACAACTGGACAGCTTCGAGTTACACGGATACGGCAACCTGCCGATCTGTATGGCAAAGACCCAGTACTCGTTCAGCCACAACCCATCCCTACTTGGAGCGCCGACAGGCTGGACGCTCCCTGTGCGCGAGGTCCAGCTGGTCGCCGGTGCGGGATACGTTCTACCTCTCACAGGCTCGATCAACCGGATGCCCGGCTTGGGCTTGCACCCGGCAGCACATACGATCGACATCGATGAGGACGGAAACATCATCGGTCTGAGCTGATTCGCCAGACAACAGGTACCGCCCGCCACACACCAGACGCCAGACACGATATCTGACGGTGGTTGTATTGTGGGCATGAGGATCGACGTTCCTCACCGTTGGACGGCCGGGAGGGGACATGGGAAGCCATCCGCTGGTAGCGGCGCTTCTGTCCGCACTGATCCCCGGGGCGGGCCAGCTCTACGCGCGTAGGCCACTGCGAGCCCTCACGGTCTTTCTTCCAACGGTCGTTCTCGCCTTCGGTGGCTACGAATTTGTTTCCCGCGGGTCAGTGGGGATGGCCGTCCTCCTCGTGCAACCCTCGTTCCTCTCCGGAATGCTGATCGTCAATGTCCTGATCCTCGGTTGGCGGGCCGCTGCCGTCATCGACGCCTACCTAGTGACAGAATCGTCCCGCGACCGGTCCTGGATGCCCATCGTCCTCACCCTGCTGCTTCTCGGAGTTGCGGTCCCGCATGTCGTCGGTTGGTCCTATGGAACAAAGACACTCCGGGCGCGCGCGACGGTCTTCGTGCCAGCATCGGCGGGTCGGGCGGGCGTGCCTCTTGGCACACCTCAGAGCTTGCTCGAGGACACGTTGCCCGATCCCGCGATCGATATCGAGCCGATCGAGCAGGAACCTCGGTCGGTTGGGAACCTCATCTTCAAGCCGGGGGTCGGTGATCCAGACGCTATCGCCGCCCTCGGAAACATCCTGGCTCCACCGACTCCCGGTGGACCCTTCCTTCCGTTCGCTGAACACTTCGACCTGGAGAGGTTGACGATCCTGCTCGTCGGCGCAGACGCCGGTCCCGGGCGAGAAGGTCTTCGCACCGACACCATGATCGTGGCGACGTTTGACATCGCGAGCGGCGAAGCCGCCCTCTTCAGTCTCCCGCGAAACTTCAAGCTCGTTCCTCTTCCGGCCAACCTC
>QMQC01000058.1 GCA_003648875.1 Actinomycetota bacterium | reverse complement strand
GACTTCATGGCAACCTCGAGACCGCAAAGGTCGTTGCCAAGCACATAGGCCGTCGCGGGGATGAATCCGATGGTGTTCTCCGTCGATGCGCACATTTCGCTGATGGTTGCGGCATACGACGTCGGCACACTCACCTCGAAGACGAGGCCCGTCGCTTCTTCGAGTACACCTTTGAGAATCTCGCCACCGGCGATGATTTCTTCTGCACTGACGGACGGTACGAAGAGAACCTGGATCGGGAGGTCAGCCGACCCGATCTCTGGACCTGCTTCGGTGGTGGTTGTCGTCTCCGGAGCAGCCGTCGTCGTGGGTGCCACCGTGGTCGTCGTCTCTGGAGCAGCCGCGGCCGTGGTCGTCGTGTCTTCAGTATCACTCGAACACGCAGCGACGATCATCGCAAACGCAATCAAAAGAATGATGAGACTTCGTTTCTTCATTGCTTGATCTCCCTTGTCTAGGCCAGCGCGGCCCCTTACAGGTTCACATTAGCGATGTCGCGGGGCCTTAGCTCAGCTGAAACGCCCGTTCACGAGAGTTTCGAAGATGTCCCACGAGTCCACATCGATCGCACCCGGGACCGGCTCGTTCCATGGCCTGATGAAACGGCAAACCGTTCGGTCGGGTCTCTCGAGGACGAGCGAATCGAGATTGTGTGGGCCGTCGTCGAGGTATACGTCGCAGTCCACCTCCCACTTGCGTCTCGTGATGTGCACCTCCCGAGTGGGAATCTCATTGTCCGCGATCCACGCGAAGGTCTCAGCAGTCGCCCAACGCGGCTTGGTGGTGATGATCACGATCTTGTGGGCGCCACTCAATCTGGTGAGACTTTCGAGTGCATCTGGATAGAGAGGCAGGTCACGGAACAGGCCGCGCCCACCGGCATTCTGTGCCCACTCCCAGAACTCGGCATTCGTATCGAACCTGGTGAGGGGGACAAAGGCATCCCAGGAATGAACCATTTCAGGCTTGAGATCCGTACCGTATTCGTCGTTGTAGCGACGCATCCAGCCAGCGTTGAAGTTCGCGACTACTCCATCGAGATCGATTCCGAGCCGCATCGCCTAATCGCCAACGATCTCGCCGCCAAGGACGTCAAGCACGTTGCTGAGCGCATCAGACGAGCCATCGTCCTCCGCTTCGATGAGGTCTTCCTTGTCAGGGACGGGTTCCTGCAGGCTCGCCTTGGGCTCGTCTCGGTCGTCCGCCGAGCGGAATGCCACAGACACCGGATGACCAAGATGATCCTTTGCCGCCTTTCCGATGGCATCTGTTATGCCAGCGTCGGTCTTCAGCTGCTCGAGGTGGAAGTGCATGTGGGAGGCAACCTCGAAGATCACCGTTCCGTTGTCCAGGGCGGCAGGGGAAGCTTCCTTGAGGAGCGCATGCCGCCGCGGTCCCAGGTCCTGACGGATCTGGGCAACGATGGCGGGCCATACCCTTTCAAAGTCGGCGAAATCCAGTGAACCGTCTGCGTCTGCGTCGTCGGACTTCGGTTCACGGTTCACGGTTGACGGTTGACGGTCAGCAGTTCGTTCAGACTCGTTCGCCCTTGGCTCGTTGTCTGTCGCGCTCGCGAATGGACGCTCCGGCGGAAGACTCGCGTCGTCATCGCGGTCCGTGTCCGACGGCTGATGAGCGACGGCCGACGGTGGCTTGCCTCGTTCGAGCGCCCGTATCTGTCTCTCAGCTCTGTCCAGTCGCACCGTCACGCCCTCGAGGTCGGGAACCGTTGCGGGTCGGGTCAGCCTGAGAACGGCAAGTTCAACCACGAGACGCTCCTCGCGACCATGACGGAGTTGCAGTAGCGCGTCGGAAAGTTCGTCGATCGCCCTGAGGACCTCGCTGCTCGAGATCGCGGTAGCCCGTTTGCGCCAATCCTCGATTGTCTCGTTCGGTGCGTCGACTACCTCGTCGATGTTCTCCGCATACTGGACAAGGAAGACACCTCGGAGATATGCGATTGCGTCCCCAACGAAACGACGAAGGTCCGCTCCCTGGGACGCAAGCTCAGCAATGAGGGCGATTCCTCCCGCGGCGTCCCCGGCTGCAACGATGTCGAGCAGTCTTCCGTAGCTATCGGCCTGGGCGATCCCCAGTGCCCTCGATACTCCTGTACTTGTGACCTCACCGCCACCGAGGGCTGCGACCTGCTCGAGCAAACTCAAGGCATCGCGTACAGAACCCCCAGCATGGCTCGTCACCGCTCCTAGCGCCTCATGGTCGTATCCGAAGCTCTCTCGATCGGCGATCGTTGCCAGATATGCGATCAGTGTCTCCGACGCGACAGGATGGAAGTCGAATCGCTGTGTGCGGGATCGGATCGTGTCCAGAAGCTTGTATGGCTCCGTTGTTGCGAGCACGAACACGACATGCTCGGGCGGTTCCTCAAGCGTCTTGAGAAGTGCATTGCTCGCAGCCCTGGACAGCATGTGGGCCTCGTCAAGGATGTAGACACGGCGTGCGCCAGGGGCTGCGGCAACGGTGCCGACGTTGACACGGATCTCACGGATGTCTTCGACCTTGTTGTGAGACGCCGCATCGAGCTCGATCACGTCGATGGATGACCCGCCGGCGATTCCCTCACAGGATGTGCATTCGTTGCATGGCTCACCGTCGTCAGCTCTGTTGGGGCAATTGATAGACTTTGCAAGCAACCGCGCGGATGTGGTCTTGCCTGTGCCGCGCGGGCCGGTGAAGAGGTATGCATGGGCGACCTTGTCCTCGACGACCTCGCGAGCGAGTGTCTCCACGACATGGTCCTGACCGATTACTTCGTCGAAGTGTTGGGGTCGATACTTGCGATAGAGCGCTTGGTATTGCATCGGACCGAACAGTAGACAGTTCGAAGGAGTTCACAGTCGACAGCTCAATGCCTTCGGGGCGGGGTTCGTCCTCCGCTTTCTGATTGCGATCCGACAATCGGGGGCTGTGTACCCTCCCCTCATGAGTCGAATGCCCAAAGATATGCAACAGATCATCCAGCAGGCCCAACAGATGCAGAAGCAGATGATGGACGCACAGGAAGGGCTCGCACACAAGACCTTCGAGGGAACCGCTGGTGGGGGCGTCGTCAGGGCGGTTGTCAAGGGAACAGGTGAATTGCTCTCTGTCGACTTCGAAGCTTCCGTTCTCGACCCTGACGATCCCGAGATGGCTGGCGATCTTGTCGTGGCAGCGGTGAATCAGGCGATGGCGGCCATGAGTGCCGATGCCGAGAGCACCATGGGTGGTCTCGCGGGTGGAATGGATCTTGGCGGTATGCTCGGCTGATGTTCGAGCCCCCCGTCCAGCGCTTGATAGACGAACTCTCCAGACTCCCAGGAGTCGGTCAGAAGAGTGCGCAGCGTCTGGCATTCCACATCCTCAATGCAGAGGAGGCCGACGCTGTTCGGCTTGCTGACGCGATTTCAGAGATGCGTTCGTCTGTGCGGCTTTGCGATAGATGCTTCAACGTGACCGCTGAACAAGAGTGCACGATCTGTGCTGATCTGCGACGCGACACCTCGTCGATCTGCGTTGTTGAACGTGCGCAGGACATCCCCGTCATTGAACGCACACAGTTGTTCAAGGGTCGATATCACGTGCTCGGTGGCGCACGGACCCCGAACGACGGAGTCGGGCCGGATCAGCTCAGGATGCGTGAACTCGTGGCTCGCGTCGACACGGAAGGCGTCGTCGAGGTAATCGCTGCGACGAATCCGACAGTTGAGGGCGATACGACTGCCATGTATCTCGCGCAACTCCTCAAACCGCTTGGCGTGAAGGTTTCAAAACTTGCAAGCGGTCTCCCCGTCGGTGGAGACCTCGACTACGCGGACGAAGTCACGCTCGGCAGGGCTCTGGTGGGTCGCCAGGAACTCTGATGAGGATCGCACTCGTCGAGCCGTATTACGGAGGATCGCATCAGGCGTGGGCCGACGGCTACTCCGCATCATCAGGGCATGAGGTGACGATGATCACGCATCCGGCGCGGTTCTGGAAGTGGCGGATGCACGGGGCGTTTCTCACTCTTGCCGATGGGCTCGCAGAAGACATCGTGATCAATGGCCCACCCGACGCGATCCTTGCATCGTCGATGATGAACGTTGCAGCGTTCGCCGGAGCAATCCGACACATGGCAGCTGGTGTGCCCATTGCGGTCTACTTTCACGAGAGTCAGTTCACCTATCCGCTGTCACCGGCGGACAAGCCAGATGCCACTTATCAGATGAAGAACTGGACGAGCGCAGCAACGTCGGATTTGGTGGTCTTCAATTCCGAGTTTCACCGCTCGATCTTCAGGGATGAGGCTCAGCGGTTCCTCAATTCGTTCCCAGAACACAAGCACGTCGAGAAGGTCGCCGACGTGATCGATGCGAGCATTGTTCTCCCGGTCGGTATCGACGTGACCGGTCTCGGCAGATTGCCTGATCGTGGCGACCGACCGCCGCTGATCCTTTGGAGTCAGCGATGGGAACACGACAAGGGTCCAGACGAGCTCAAGTCGATAGTCGAATGCCTTATCGCATCCGATGTCGACTTCTCGATGGCGATGTGTGGTGAGGTCTTCGTATCGGTTCCTGCTGTCTACGGAGAGATCACGGACATGCTCGGCGATCGTCTTGTGCATTCGGGATGGGTGGAGCGCGATCGTTACGTTGGGTTGCTCAACGAGGCCTCGGTGGTCTTGTCCACTGCACACCAGGAATTCTTTGGGATCGGTGTTACCGAAGCTGTCGCCGCCGGTGCGCACCCCGTGTTCCCCAATCGGCTTGTATACCCCGAACGAATCGCAGACTTCGCAGCCGACCCTGCGAGCTGTCTGTACGACTCACCCGGCGAAGCCGCTGAGCAGATGGTGTCCGCATTTGGACGTGAACCGGATCGGGCTGTATCCGCGGCGGCAAGGGAGTTCTCGTGGGAGAACATTTCCCCCCTCTACGACGAAGCCATCGAACGACTGACGATGAACGACGAGGGATGAACGACAGTCGACTGGCTTGTGTCGGCAGTCGTTCCTCAAGCCTTGATCTCGCCTTCGACCCACTCGACACGGTGGTCAGCTTCGACAAATCGGACGGTTCCCGATTCGGATCGCATGATCACTGAGTGAGTCGAAGTGTGGATGCCCCCGAATCGGACACCCCGGAGCAGGGCTCCGGTCGTGACTCCCGTCGCTGCAAAGAACGTGTTATCTGAGTCCACGAGGTCTCTCGTGGTGAGCACCTGCGTGAGATCATGTCCGTTCTCGCTGGCGTAGTCACGTTCGGAATCGTCGCGTGGCCACAGCTTGCATTGGATCTCGCCCCGGAGAGCAGCCATTGCGCACGCCGCCGTCACGGCCTCAGGCGAACCGCCGATGCCGAACATGATGTCGATGCCGTTGTCGCGGATCGCCGTGGTGATCGCCCCCTGGATGTCGCCATCACCGATGAGTGAGATGCGCGCACCGGCTTCTCTGACCTGTCTGACGTAGTCGTCGTTCCTGGGACGCTCAAGGATCACGGCAGTGACCTCGCCTATGTCCTTGCCGTTCGCCTTTGCAACCTGCTTGAGGTTGTATTCCACGGGAGCCTCGATGTCAACGGTACCTGCGGCGTCTTCGCCGACTGCGAGTTTGTCCATGTACACAAGACTTCCCGGTGAATACATCGATCCTCGCTCAGCGAGAGCGATCACCGCAAGAGCACCACCTCGGCCCTCGGCCGTCAGACGAGTTCCGTCGACAGGATCGACAGCGACGTCGACCAGGGGAGGCCGGCCGTTTCCCACAACTTCACCGTTGTAGAGCATCGGTGCCTCGTCCTTCTCTCCTTCTCCGATAACGACGACGCCATCGAGATCCGTACGGGAGAGCACCAGGCGCATCGCGTCCACAGCGGCCTGGTCAACCGCCTCCTTGTCGCCGCGTCCCTGTTCACGTGCGGCAGAGATCGCGGCGGCCTCGGTCACACGAACCAATTCGAGGGCAAGGTTTCGTTCGGGGAGATAGTCGGCTACCGGCATGTCACACCATCCTCACGATAAGGGCGTCTCCTTGGCCCCCGCCACCGCACAGAGCTGCCCCCCCGAGGCTACCGCCGGTTGTTCTGAGGGCGTTGATGAGCGTTACGACGATACGGGCGCCTGTCGCTCCCAACGGGTGCCCGAGAGCAACCGCTCCGCCGTGCACGTTGACCTTTGCGTGGTCGATCCCGAGCATCTGTGTCGACCACATCGCCACGGAAGCGAAAGCCTCATTGATCTCGAACAGGTCGATGTCGTCGATCTCGAGTGAAGCCCGCTTGAGGGCGACGTTCAGAGCTTGTGCAGGTCTTTCATGGAGTGTGGCGTCTGGACCAGCGATCTGACCGTATGCGACGATCTCGGCAACTATCGGTAGTCCCGCTGCCTCTGCGGCAGCGCGGTTGGCGACAACGACCGCAGCTGCGCCGTCTGAGATCTGGCTTGCGTTTCCTGCGGTGATCGTTCCGCTGCTGGCAAACGCGGGTCTCAGCTTGCCGAGGGATTCGGTGGTCGTTCCGGGCCTGATTCCGCCATCCCTTGTCACCACGATGGGGTCACGCCTCCGTTGTCGCACCTCAACCGGAATGATCTCTTCTGCGAACGCTCCCGATTCTGTTGCTTTCAAAGCACGGGCGTGGGATTCAGCGGACCAGGCATCCTGAGTCGCTCGGTTGATGTCCAGCTGTTCGTTTCGAAGGTCTGACGACTCCCCCATCATGCATGTGTCAAATGCGCAGAACAGGCCGTCGTGAGTCAGTGAGTCAACGATGGTTCGGTCACCCATTCTGAGCCCAGATCGGGCATCCGGAAGGAGATAAGGAGCGTTTGTCATCGACTCCATCCCACCCGCTACGACAAAAGTGGATTCCTTGAGCCTGACATGGTTTGCGGCTTCCTGGATCGCCGTCAGCCCAGACAGGCACACTTTGTTGATGGTTGTCGCCGGCACGGTCATCGGTATGCCGGCGTTCACTGCGGCTTGGCGAGCCGTTATCTGACCCTGACCGGCTTGGATCACGTGACCAAAGAGAACTTCATCCACTTGGTCGGGATCGAGTCCAGCTCTGTCGAGGGCTCCCTGGATGGCGGTACCACCAAGATCCATTGCGGAAAGTGGTGCAAAGTCGCCGCTGAAGCGACCGATCGGCGTTCGCGCGATCGAACAGATCACAGGGTTCATGGCGTCCTCATCTGTTGGCGAAGCTCAGATGGTAATCGGCATCCGACCCAGGGCAGCCGCCGATTCGAGCTAGGTTTCGCGCGTTGACGGTGCGGCGTCCTTGACAGGATCCTTCGGACCTGTCGGAGTGAGGTGCTTTGCGGATCGTCCTGATTGGATCCATTGGCTCTGATGAATCGGTTTGGGTCGCACCGCGGAGGCAAGCCTCTCCTCGTTCTCGATCGATGCGACCACAGCGGCAATTGCTGCCGTCTCCTCAGGCCCTGCTCCGCCGGTGATCTCGATGTGTTCAGCCATTGCCCACCTCAACCAGTTCCACGAGCGTACCCGCAAGCTCCGCTGGATGAACGAAGGCGATCCTGTGTCCGCCGCCACCGAGTCGTGGTGTCTCGTCGATCAATCGTGCTCCCGAGTTCTTGAGGTGGGTCAATGCTGCTTCGATGTCTTGGACGGCAAAGGCGAGGTGATGCATTCCTTCGCCGTTTCGACTCAGAAAACGACCGACAGGTGACTCGGGTGAGAGTGGTTCGAGCAGTTGAATGTGTGATCCGCCGATGGCGATCATTGCTTCGCGTACACCCTGATCTTCTATGATCTCGCGCGATATCGGTGTGACGTTATACCGGGATTCGAACCCCGCAATGGCCTTGTCGAGGTCCTCGACGGCGATGGCGACGTGGTGGATGTTGTAGGCCAGCATCGGGGCAAGACTACCTGCTATGCGTTGGCGTGCTCCGCTTCGGGAGAATCTTGGTCGTCCACGGCCTCTGCGAGCCTGACCGAGAAGCAGAACCTGGCACCCGTTGGGAATCTCTCCTCGTACCAGAGATCGCCTCCCATTGCAGTTGACAACATCTTTGCGATCGGAAGACCAAGGCCGACGCCCTGTTGGAGGCGAGCACTCCCGGTGGAGAGCTGTTCGAAGTGCTTGAAGATGCGATCACGATCGTTCTCGTCGATGCCGGATCCGTTGTCCGACACTTCAACCTTGTACATGCCCGACGCTGAGAGCTCGCCTGAGATGAGCACCTCATCGCCTCCGTACTTCTTGGCGTTCTCGAGCAGGTTTCGAAGGATCTGTCTGAGTCTCGTTCGGTCGGTTCGAACGGCTATGTTCGCTGGGATGGACACCGAAAATGCCCGGTCTTCGAAGATCATCGATGCGACCGCGTGTGCCTCTGTTGCGAGATCGAACTCGTCAGGGTCAAGTCGCAACTGGCCGGCCTCGAGACGAGGGATCACCAGAATGTCCTCAACAAGGTTCGAAAGGTGTGCGTTCTCTTCGCGCATGATTCTGAGGAACTCGTCGACCTCATCAGGGGGCAGCGCCATCCAGGACTCGGCAAGAGTGTCGGTGAATCCTGCAATACCCGTCAG
>QMQC01000057.1 GCA_003648875.1 Actinomycetota bacterium | reverse complement strand
GGGCATGCAGAACGCAGTCGGGATGTCTGCCGCGCTCGCCGCAGAGATCGATTGCGAACCAGAGGACGTACTTGTTTGTTCCACGGGAACCATCGGTCCGCAACTCCCGATGGATCGCGTTGCACATGGGATCAAGATCGCGGTTCCTGCACTCGACTCTGGTCCTGACTCAGGAGCGCTCTGTGCAACGGCAATCATGACGACCGATTCTGTCGTGAAGCAATCGGTGGTTAAGCGTGACGGTTGGGTGATCGGAGGCATGTCGAAGGGAGCGGGCATGATGCGCCCGAATATGGCAACGATGCTCGCCTTCATCACCACTGATGCGATTGTTGGACCAGAGCGACTTGGAGACGTATTGGGTGCCGCCGTGGACGTTTCGTTCAACTCGCTCAACATCGACGGCTGCGAGTCCACCAACGACACGGTCATCGCCATGGCTTCGGGTGAATCGGGTGTTGCGCCTGATCCAATTGCGTTCGCAAGTGCCATGGAGGGCCTCTGTCGCGACCTTGCACTCCAGATGGCCAGGGACGCTGAGGGTGCCTCGCGTGTCGTCACGATCGATGTTGTCGGAGTTCTCGACGACTCAAGGGCTCGCTACCTGGGGCGTCTTGTTGCTGATACTGCACTTGTGCGGTCCTCCTTCTACGGCGGCGATGTCAACTGGGGCAGGATCCTCTCTGCGCTTGGCACGGCCGAGGTGGATGTCGATCCGGACATCATCTCGATCAGCTACCAGGGAGTCGAAGTGTTCTCATCTGGCGCACAGACCGATTATGACGAGGCTGCGTTGCTCGATGAGATGGAGGATGGAGATCTCGCCGTCGGGATCGACATCGGTGGTGGATCAGGAACAGCGCGCATCGTCACCACAGACCTGACGCCAGAGTACGTGATCTTCAACGGGGAGCGTTCATGACAGGCCACACGTCACCGCATCCGGCCAAGCCGAGGATCGCATCCACGATGGGGAAGGCAGGGATCTTCTCTGAGGCCCTGCCGTTCATCAGCCGATTCAGGGGAACCACCGTCGTCATCAAGTACGGCGGATCCGCAATGGTCGACGACCTGCTGCGAGGATCCTTTGCCGACGACGTGGCGATGCTCCACTATGTTGGCATCAAGCCGATCATCGTCCACGGCGGCGGCCCCCAGATCTCAAGGGCGATGGGCCAGCAGGGTATCGAGCCGCAGTGGCTCGAGGGTCTCCGCGTGACGGACGAGCACACAATGCGTGTCGTTCAGGCAACGCTTGTCGGTGAGATCAATCCTGACATCGTCCGACTGGTGAACAACCATGGATCCGTTGCGACCGGAGTCTCCGGTCTCGATGCGAATCTGTTCGTTGCCGAGCCTGAAGATGATCGACTCGGCTTCGTTGGTAGGGTCACAGAGGTCGACACAGGTCTCATCGACGGTCTTCAAGCTCAGGGATATGTACCGGTCGTCGCCCCGATCGCCAGGGGCAAGGATGGCAAGACCTACAACGTGAACGCCGACGTAGCAGCGAGCGCTCTCGCTTCGGCTCTTGGGGCGCAGAAGCTCGTATACCTCACCGATGTCGAGGGTCTCTACCTCGATCTCGGTGACCATGACAGTCTCGTTTCGAGGATCACGCTGTCAGAGCTCGAGGAGCTCATTCATGGCGGGTCCGTTTCGGCAGGCATGCTTCCAAAATTGAGGTCAGCGATCGATGCGATCAGATCTGGTGTCGACCAGGTGCACATCCTCGACGGACGTATGCAGCATGCCGTTCTCCTTGAGATCTTCACGCCAGAAGGTATCGGCACGATGATCACGAAGGAGACACGGTCGTGAGGGAAGGTACGAATGCCAGACGCCGCGAGGTCAGGAGTCTTCTGGCTTCACGGGAGATAGGAAGCCAACGGGACCTCCAGATACTCCTCGCGGAGAGCGGCTTCGATGTGACCCAGGCAACCATCTCGCGGGATCTCGATGCGGTCGGAGCTGAGCGGAGAAGGGACAACGGAGGATTTGTATATCGCATGGCCGAGCACCCCGATGGTGCCACTGCAGCACTGACAGCGCTCCACGAAGCGGTTGACGAGTTCGTCGAGAGTCTCATCATGTCGGGGAACCTCATCGTCATGAAGGTGCCGCCGGGTGCGGCCCAGTTCGTCGCAAGCCGCATTGATGCGGCCGGTGTTGGTGGCGCCGTCGGAACGATCGCAGGAGATGACACGATCCTCGTTGTCGCAGACGAACACATCGGCCCAGACATTGTTTCACGAAGAATCACCGGATCGGAGTAACACGATGGTCAACGCCATGAAGAAGGACATCAAGAAGGTCGTGCTGGCGTACAGCGGTGGTCTCGACACATCCATCATCCTGAGGTGGATCAAGGAGGAGTACGACGCTGAGGTTGTGACCTACACGGCAGATGTCGGACAGGGCGAAGAGACCGAGATGGCGAGAGTGAAGGCACTCGAGACGGGTGCATCGCAAGCGATCTGTGAGGATCTCACCGAGGAGTTCGTGTCGCAATACGTGTTCCCCGCGTTTCGTGCCTCCGCTCTCTACGAGGGCTACTACCACATGGGCACATCGCTTGCTCGCCCTGTCATCTCCAAGGGTCTCGTACGAGCGGCCATTGAGACGGGTGCTGACGCGATCGCTCATGGTGCGACGGGGAAGGGGAATGATCAGGTTCGGTTCGAGCTGTCTGCGTATGCACTCAAGCCGGATATCAAGGTCATAGCGCCTTGGCGTGAGTGGGATCTCAAGGGTCGCGCTGACCTTGTCGCTTATGCGAAGACGCACGGGATCCCTGTTCCCGTGACTCCGCAGATGCCGTACTCGATGGATGCGAACCTCCTTCACATCTCGTATGAGGGTGGTGTGCTCGAGGACCCCTGGAACGGCCCGCCGGCGAACATGTTCACCATGACCGTGAGTCCCGAGGATGCCCCAGACGAGCCCGAGTACGTCACGGTCGGCTACGAACAGGGGGATCCCGTCTCGATCAATGGAGTGGCCATGTCACCCGTCGAGATACTCACGACTGCGAACGACCTTGGTGGGAAACATGGTATCGGTCGCGTCGACATCGTTGAGAACCGGTTCGTTGGGATGAAGAGTCGTGGTGTCTACGAAACACCTGGCGGCACGATTCTCTACCACGCCCATCGTGCGGTTGAGTCACTGACGTTGGACCGCGAGGTTGCACACCTACGCGATGAGCTCTCGAACCGGTACGCAGAAATGGTTTACAACGGCTTCTGGTTCGCCCCGGAACGTGAGGCATTGCAGTCCTTCATGGACGACGTACAGAAGCCCGTCACGGGCGAGGCGCGCCTGAAGCTCTACAAGGGCCAGGCGACCGTCGACGGTCGCCGCTCCGATACCCACGGCCTCTACGACGAGGCTACGGTCACCTTCGAGGCAGATGATGTGTACAACCAATCGGACGCAGAGGGTTTCATCCGTCTGCAATCCCTCAGACTCAGGACCTTCGCCGAGAAGCGACTCGGAGAAGGGGAGTGAGATTCACGTGATGTATCTACCCGCGTCCTCTCCTCAGCCTGGATTCAGGGAGTCGAAACGAAGCCAAATACATGTCCCCCCTAAAGGGAGGACACGCCAATGACTCTGTGGTCCGGGGGTCGGTTCGAGGAGGGCCCGGCCGAATCGCTCTGGCGGTTCACGGTGGACACGTCCGATCGCAGGATGCTTGTCGACGACATCACTGGATCCATCGCTCATGCGACGATGCTCGGACGCGTCGGGCTTCTGACGCCGGATGAAGCTTCGTTGTTGCTCGAAGCACTCGGTGCGATCAAGGATGAGGCAGAGGCCAGCAGATTCGTCTTTCTGGACACCGATGAAGATGTCCACTCCGCCGTCGAGAGAAGACTTGGCGAGGCGATCGGGGATATCGCTGGAAAGCTCCACACAGGGCGGTCCCGCAACGATCAGGTTGCCCTCGATCTGCGTCTCTATCTCAAGCGCTCAGCCCGAGACCGCATCTCACAGCTCACCGGCTTCATTCGTGTACTCGTCGAACTGGCTGAAGCGGTTGGCGACACCGTTGTACCGAGCTACACCCACCTCCAACAGGCCCAGGCTGTTCCTCTTGCACACCACCTTCTTGCCTATGCATGGATGTTCAAGCGCGATATCGAACGGTTCTCGGATGCAGGCAAGCGAATCGACGTCTCACCCCTTGGAGCAGGTGCTTCAGGAGGGTCGTCACTTCCGATCGATGCTGGAACTTCGGCCGAGATCCTTGGCCTGGCTTCGGTCTTTGACAATTCGATGGACGCCGTAGGTGCAAGGGACTTCGCTTCCGAGTATGTGTGGTGTGCCACCCAGTCGATGCTGCATCTGTCACGGTTGGCGGAGGATCTCTTGCTCTGGTCGACGAGCGAGTTCGGCTGGGTCACGTTCTCCGATTCGTTCACAACAGGCTCATCTGCCATGCCCCACAAGAAGAACGCAGACATTGCAGAGCTCGTCCGTGGCAAGGCTGCCACGCTGGTTGGCGACCTTACCTCAATTGCCGCACTCCAGAAGGGCCTGCCCATGACCTACAACCGGGATCTCCAGGAGGACAAGCGCATAGTGTTCCACGCTGATGATGTGCTTGCTGGGTCCCTTGAGGCTCTTGGTGGCATGCTCTCGACGGCGGACTTCCACACGCCTGATCCGTCTGACTGGGTGGCGGCACTCGATCTTGCCGAGATTCTTGTTCTCCGCGGCATTCCGTTCAGGGAGGCACATCACCTTGTAGGTGGTCTCGTTGCAGAACTTGTTGCCCGGGGTGAATCATTTGCCGATCTCACTGCCGACCAGATCACCGAGTTTGACGCCAGGTTCGTGGCAGATGACATCGCATCGGTCGACCCCGTGCGGTCGATGGAAGACAGAGTCACACACGGAGGTGGATCGATGGCTTCTGTTGCAGTTCAACTCGTGGCCCTTGAGGATTTCCTGGCTGACAGCTGACAGTTGTCGGGCGCCCACCACTTGAGATCACCAGGTATGCCTCTCGCAAGAACCCCTTCAAGCAGCGTGAGCCCGTTCGACGCTGATGCAGTCGGGGCATGTCGGATCGCTGCAGTGTGCAACGACCTCGACTGCGAGACCGAATGCATCGAACCATCGCTCGAGCTCGTAATTGCTCATGGCAAGGAGATTCGCCGTCTTGGTGTTGTGTACAACCTTGATTGGTTCCATACCCGCAATGTATTCCGCGGGTGTGACAAGAACCGATGCCAGACACCAGACCCCCCGATACGAGATACGATGCCGGTATGGAGTTCAGACCATACGCGGATGCTGCACCGTTCTTCTTTGGTGACTTCGAGTTACGAGAGCTGACACCGGATGCGTTTGATGCGGCATCCTTTGCTGAAGTCATCGTGCCCATCGGTGCGGACCGCACGCCTCGTGTATCGGAGAAGGACCACCGGATGTATGTCGGTCTGGTCGGGGACATCGAATTTGAGGTCGAGGGAGAAGTCCTCAGGCTCGCCCCTGGCGATGTGCTCCATATCGACAAGGGTGAGAAGTACGGCTTTCACAACGGTGGCTACGAGGAAGGACGGCTGCTCCTCATCCGGGTCCCCGGTCCGGCACTGCCGGGAGGCGCACAGCCATAACGGCTCCGAGAGATCAGACTCCTTGCGGGAGTACGTATCGCCAGATCATCACAAAATGGATGACGCTCGCCGTCACGACCATGATGTGAAACACCTCGTGATAGGAGAACACCCTCGGCCAAAGGCGCGGCCGGTTTGCGATGAGCAGCAGCAACCCGATCGAGTAGACAATGCCTCCGGCAACGGCGAGACCTGATCCGGCCCAACCAAGTTCCTGGACGAACTTCCATGCAATGGCAGCACCGAGCCATCCCATTGAGATGGCAAGGATCATCGAGAATGTCTGTCTCTCTTGCGGAAAGAGCGTGTGTTGCAGAGCACCGAGCGCAACGAGCCCCCACGCGATTGCCAGAACCAACCACTGGAGCCACCCGTCGAGCGTCGCGATGGCGACCGGGGTGTATGTGCCGGCAATGAGAACGAGGATCATCGAGTGATCGAGCCGCTGCATACGCTTCTTCCACACATCCCGCCACGGAATCGCGTGATACAAGGAGCTTGTCGTGTAGAGCGCCACCATTGCAAGACCGAAGACGATCGACCCGATGCGAATACCCCAATTGGGCGCGACCCAACCAAGGAACACCGTGGCGATCAATGCTGCGACCGCCGCGCCTCCATGCAGGAATCCACGAACGGGATTCTGCATCCTGCCGAGTGTCCAACGGGGCAGCTCCATTCGGGTGAGACTACCCAGCCTCATGGGTAGCACGATCTGTGGCGACGGTTCGAGATCGAAGCGTCGTCCGATCTTTCGATCAAATGTCTCTAGGCTCGGTGTGACCGATTTCAGCAAGGGAGGGTCGGTGGCAGTACCCAGGAGCCTCAAAAGGCCGCTGTACCAGATCTACGAACGGCGCTTGCTCCAAACGCTTGACCGTGACGCGTTGCCTCAGCACATCGGCGTGATCCATGACGGGCATCGAAGGTATGCCAGGGCCGAAGGTCTCCCGGACTACGCAGCGTCCTATCGGGTCGGGATGGACAAGTTCGTTGAGTTCCTTGGCTGGACGGCAGAGCTCGAGATCCCTGCCGTCACGTGCTGGCTGCTTTCAACCGAGAACCTGGCGCGTCCGGACGAGGAACTCAAGCCGTATTATGCGGTGCTCATCGAGCTCTTCAACCGGATCCCGCAGATGCCTGCTGGACAGAACGTGACTGTGCGGTTCATCGGAAGTCTCGACCTGCTGCCGTCAGACCTCGTCGAGGCTGCAAAAGGACTCCAGGAGCGCTGCTCAGGTGGTAGTCGACGCGTCACGATTGCTCTTGCGTATGGCGGCAGGCAGGAGATCGTTGATGCGGTGCGCGAGCTCGTCGGCAAGCTGGCAGCGGACGGCGTCTCTGCGGCCGACATGGCAGAGCAAATCGATCGGGATGCGATCTCTTCTCGCATGTACGCATCCGATCTCCCGGATCCCGATCTCGTGCTACGCACCTCGGGTGAGGCGAGGTTGTCAGGGTTTCTTCTGTGGCAGGCTGCCTACGCCGAATATTCGTTCGCTGACGTCTACTGGCCGGCCTTCAGGCACATCGACTTCCTGCGTGCAATGCGCGACTACACCAACCGCGAACGCCGCTACGGCAGGTGATCTGCACTAGCAGTCCTCCCTCCGGTACGAGGTTCAGGCAGCGGCGATTCTGACGGTGGATCGTGGACCGTGAGCCATCAATTCCTACTACCTCGACCGCAACGCGATGGGGATGTGATCCTGGTCGTTGAACGTGCGAAGGCTTGGTACGTGTGCTCCCGCAAGGGGGATGAACTTTACTCTGGCAAACGAGGCGTGGAAGAGGACGAACTTCTCCCACTCCCAGGGTGAGGGTGGCGCACCCATCAAATGGGCCAGGCAGACCGAGTTGGTCCCGCCGTGTGCGACGATCACGATTCGACCGGGATTGTTCGCGACATCCCACAGCCGTGGATCCTGGACGTTGCGTGTTATCCCTCGGTCTGCGAGCAAGGTGTCGAGCGAGTTCGTTACCCTGTCGTGGAAGTCACGGAACGACTCACCACCCGGCAGCCCGTCCCACCACTCGTCCGGCGTACGGTTCCTTGTTGACCTGAAGATCTTGATGACAGCCTCTTCGGTTACGCCCCGCCAATCGGGCATCTGGATCTCGAGCAGACCCTCGATGGTTTCGATGTTGAGATCGGTCTCTCTGGAGATGGGCGCAGCCGTCTGTTGGGTGCGAAGTGCAGGAGAAGCGATCAGTTCAGCTGCTGGGGCCTTGTCGTCCGTCGAGATTCTCATGGCAGAGAGCTCTGCCTGCTCTCGGCCAAGATCGGTGAGATGCGGGTCGTGCTGGGAGAGCCCGTCCACGGCCCATTGCGGTTGCCCGTGTCGTATGAAGATGATGTCCATCGATGGCAGGCTAGGGGTGGTCCTGTTTGAGCAATCAAGTCGGGACGAACCAAAGGCCGCCATTCGGCGGCCTCGGTTCGGGCTTAGACGGGAGGTTAGGAAGGCATCCTGTCTGACTACCGTATCGACCAACTGCACGACGTACTTGAGAGGTATTCTTGAATTCTTTTTCGGCCGCAAGAGAGGCTCTGGTCGTTCATCTCAAGGAGCACGCCTTCAGATCGGACGGGCCGTTCACCCTGCGGTCCGGCGAGGTGTCGAATTGGTACATCGATGCTCGCCAAACCACATTCTCTGGCGTGGGTGCGCGTTTGGTCGGCGAAGCGGTTCTCGAGGAGGTGCCGCCTGGTGTTGATGGCGTTGGGGGTATGACGATGGGAGCAGACCCGATTGCTGTCGCGACGGCGGTGGTTGCAGCGTTGCATGGGTCTGATCTTGTGTCCTTCTCTGTTCGAAAGGAAGCGAAGGTCCACGGCATAGGTGGACGACTCGTCGGGCCAGTCAGTGAGGGTTCAAGAGTCGTTGTCCTCGAGGACACAACAACGACGGGTTCTGCCCTCGTCGCGGCCATCGACGCTCTACGCGAGGCGGGTGTCGAGGTCGTCAAGGCCGTGGCGCTGG
>QMQC01000056.1 GCA_003648875.1 Actinomycetota bacterium | reverse complement strand
GCCACGGCGGAAGCCGATACGGCTGAACTTGCTCGCATGATGGTTGGCAGGGACCTCGTACTCCCCGAACGCGAAGCACAGGTCGATTTCGGGCCGGTTGTGTTGAAGGCAACAGACATCAGCGTGCTCAGTGACCGCGGTCTCGAGGCCGTACGTGGGATGTCGCTGGAGGTGCGCAGCGGCGAGGTCGTCGGCATCGCCGGCGTGTCCGGCAACGGACAGCGCGAACTAGCTCAGGGCCTCGTAGGTCTGAGGCAGCTGACGAGCGGCACGATAGAACTGGACGGTGCCGATGTGACGAAGGTCTCGGTACTCGGAAGGATCAATCTCGGGTTCGCATACGTGCCCCAGAGCCGTCTGGGTATGGGCCTGTCGCCAGGCCTCACGACCGAGGAGAACCTGGCGCTCAAGGCTTTCCGCCGGTCACCGTACTCGAGAGGTCGACGCCTCGTAGCCTCGGCGTTCCGTGATGAGGGCGCACGACAGATCGAGCAGTACGACATTCGTGGCGTTCGCCCCGGCCTTCCGATTCGACTGCTCTCGGGTGGGAACCTCCAGAAGGCACTCGTCGCCAGGGAGGTCGAGACTCAGCCCAAGCTGATCATTCTTCGCTCACCGACTCGGGGCCTCGACGTTGGCGCGATGCAGGCCGTGCGAAGGCAGGTCCTCGAGGAGCGCAAGAAGGGGGTGGGGGTGCTGCTGATCTCTGAGGACCTTGACGAATTGATGGCGCTTTCCGACAGGCTCCTCGTCATCTACGAGGGCGAGATCGTCGGGCAGATGCCAACCGAGGAGGCAACAGCCGAACGGCTCGGTCTGTTGATGTCAGGCCAACGCGAGAAGGCGAGCTGATGGCTACACGCCGATTCATCATTGAACCTCGGGGACTTGCCTCGTGGCGACTCAAGCTTCTGGTACCCGTCCTTTCCGTGATCGCTGCGCTGGTGGTTGGAGCGGTGTTCCTTGGAATCACGGGGGAGAATCCGTTCGAGGTCTACGCAAAGATGGTCGATTCGGCATTCGGATCGGCACGAGGATTCAGCGAGACGCTCATTTCAGCGACCCCCCTGATCCTCACCGGCGTTGCTGCAGCCGTTGCATTCAAGATGCTCGTGTGGAACATCGGCGGTGAGGGGCAGTTCATCATGGGTGCGGTCTTCGCCGCTGGCATAGCGATCTGGCTCGGTGACGGTGTTCCGGCTGTTGTTGCCTTGCCCGCCGTCGTGATCGCTGGTGGTCTCGGAGGAGCGGTATGGGCGTCCATCGCCGCGATCCCGCGCGTCTATCTGGGTACGAACGAGATCATCACCACGCTGATGTTGAACTTCATTGCGCTCAGCTTCATGAACTTCCTGATCTTCGGCAGTTCCTCACCGTGGCGTGATCCGGCCGTGAGTACATTCCCAACGGGTCGTCCGATTCCTGACGCCGCCCGACTGCCTGAGTTCTTCAACCGGCTGGATGTCGGCATCTTCATTGCGATGGCCCTTGCTGTTGCAGCGTGGTTCCTCATCGGAAAGACCGGGTGGGGTTTTGCCGTGCGTATCGTTGGCGATTCTGCCGAATCCGCTCGCTACGGCGGCATCAAGGTAGCCCGCAAGGTCCTCGGAATCTTCCTCCTCTCAGGTGCATTTGCAGGCTTCGCAGGCGGGCTCTTCGTATCCGGCCCTGTTGGTGCCCTCGACCCCCGGTCGCTCGATCTCGGATTGGGCTTCACAGGGATCATCGTTGCCGCACTCGCAGGCCTTCACCTCATCGTCATTATTCCTGTTGCCGTTCTCATGGGAGCCCTCAACAACGCTGGTCCTGCCCTGCAGTCCATTGGCGTGCCGACAGCAACCGTGACGATGCTC
The DNA here is from genome assembly GCA_003648875.1 of Actinomycetota bacterium. Lineage (GTDB taxonomy): Bacteria > Actinomycetota > Acidimicrobiia > Spongiisociales > UBA5794 > B3-G11. The sequence goes on along the minus strand of QMQC01000056.1, from coordinate 6,790 downwards.
CAGGGTGCGATCCTTATTTTCGTTGTTGCGGGCGAGTTCTTCATCGCGAACCGGATTCGAAGACCCGAGCCTGAGAAGGCACCGGAGTTCGAGGAGGTGGTGGCATGAACGAATCTATTCTGATGCTCACTGTCGTTGCCGCGATTGGCCTTGGAACCCCGCTGATCTTTGCGACGATTGGGGAGATCATCACCGAGCGCGCCGGAATCCTGAACCTCGGCGTCCAGGGGATGATGCTGGTTGGGGCGGTATCGGGCTTCTGGGCAACCTTCACGACTGAAAGTCTCGCGCTCGGCGTGATCGTTGCTGTCATCGCGGGAGCTGCCTTCTCCGCGATACATGCATTCACGTCGATCACGCTACGCGTCAGCCAAATCGTCTCGGGATTGGCGCTCACCATCTTCGGCATAGGCCTCGCCAGCTTCCTTGGCCGGGTGGGTAGCGACCCTTTGGTCGGCAACCCGTCGAAGAAGGTGTTCGAGCCGATCCTCACGGGGGGAATCGCTGAATGGCCCATCGTGGGACCACTGATCTTCGGTCATGACATCTTGGTCTACGCGTCATGGCTTGTTGCTGGTCTCGCGAGCTACTACCTGTTCCACACCCGTATGGGACTCTCCCTCAGAGCGGTCGGTGAGGACCCGGCCAGTGCAGAATCGGCAGGCGTCAACGTTTCCCGTGTTCGCTACATCCATGTGATCATCGGCGGTGCCCTTGCGGGGCTCGGAGGTGCCTACTTCTCGCTCGTGCTCGTGCCTACCTGGCAGGATGATCCGATCGGAGCCGCGGGATGGATCGCGATCGCCCTGGTCATCCTGGCGAGTTGGCGACCGGGAAGAGCGGTGTTCGCCGCCTATCTGTTCGGTGCGGCCGAGCGTATCCAGTTCACACTGCAGACCTTGGGTGAGCCGTGGAGCAACATCCCATCGACACTGCTCTCGATGCTTCCATTCGTTCTCGCGATCATCGCGATGATCCTGCTCACCAGTGGCAAGAGAGCTCGATTCCTCGGTGCCCCTGCTGCCCTTGCGATCCCGTACTTCCGCGAGCAGAGATAGGGACTTGCTGCGCTCGTAGATCGCTTCGCCTGCGGCTCGCTTCCGACGACAGGTCGGTCGCTGCGCTCCCTTGTCGTTTGTCGTTTGTCGTCCGTAGGTCTCATGCCCAGGCCGAGCCGTGGCCGCTGATGGAGGCGATGGGTCGTGACTCATCGAGAAAGCTCACAACGATCTTCTCGAGCTTGTCCGTGTCAATGAGAAACGAGTCATGTCCGTTGGGACTGTCGAGAACGGCGAACTGTGCGTTCGGCATTGCCGCCGCCATTGATCTCACCTCAGCAACCGGATAGAGCACATCGGAGCTGATGCCGATGACGAGGGCGCGTTGCTTGATTCGATTGAGGATGGCTTCGCGCGGTCCACGACGCCTCCCAAGATCGTGGCTGTCCATTGCGTCGAGGAGCGTCAGATAGGAGTTCGCATCGAAGCGATCGGCGAGTTTGCGTCCGTGGTGCTGGAGATAGGACTGGACCACAAATGTCCCATCATCCGCCTCTCTGCCAAATCGTGCGGCGAAGCTCGTCGGGCTGCGATACGAGCACATGGCGATCATGCGCGCGGTGGCGAGCCCATCGACAGGCTGTTCGCCCGGCTCGTACTTGCCATCCCGATAGGTCGGATCGGTGACGATGGCGTGACGCTGCGCCTCGGAAAGCCCGATCGCCCAAGCCGACTGCGCGGGCCCGACACCGATGGGTACGATCGTGTCGACGAAGGCCGGGTACAGCGCTGCCCACTCGAGGGCCTGCATGGCACCCATGGAGCCGCCGATGACGATGTCGAGGCGGGTGACGCCGAGTTGGTCGAGGACCGCCTTGTGTATGTGGACCATGTCCCTGATCGTCACCCGAGGGAAATTGGGAGTGTTTGTTGGCCCCGTCGTGCCGGTGCATCCTCCCAGCACGTTCATCGAAACGATGAACGACTCGCCGGGGTCGAAAAGGTGCCCTGGCCCGAACAGGTCACGCCACCAGTCGTCGGCATTGGCGTCACCCGTCAGTGCATGGCAGATCAGGTTGGCGCTCCGAAGGTGCTTGCCCCATGTTCGAACCTCGACAGTGACGTCGCGAAGTGTTCCCCCTCTCTCGAGGGGAAACACTCCTGGAACGACGACCGTGTGCTTCACGACGCGACAGCCCGGCCGCGTTCGGTGGCGCCTTCGAGCGCGGCGAATGCACCGGTGAAGTCCTCGATGATGTCCTCGATATGCTCGATGCCGACCGACACTCGAACGAGGTCGTCCGTCACTCCTGAGGCCAGCTGCTCCTCGCGGTCGAGTTGCTGATGTGTCGTCGAGGCCGGATGGATCACGAGCGTCTTGGTGTCTCCAACGTTGGCAACGTGGGAGGCACGCTGCACCGAGTCGATGAATTGTTCTGCTGACTCTGCTCCTCCATCGATTCCGAACGACAAGACTGCCCCATATCCATTGGTGAGGACACGTCCTGCCACCTCGTGATACGGATGGTCCTCGAGGCCGGGATAGTTGACCCACGCCACCCTCGGCTGATCCTGCAACCACCTCGCAAGCTCCAGTGCGTTGTCCACGTGTCGTTGAACGCGAAGCGACAGGGTCTCGACACCCTGCAGGAGCAAGAACGCATTGAACGGTGACAGGCAGGCACCGAGATCTCTGAGGCCTTCGACTCTGGCTCTGATCGCAAACGCGATGTTCCCGAATGGTCCGTCCGGACCGAAGGTTTCTGCGAACACGAGTCCGTGGTAGCCGGGGGAGGGTTCCGTGAACTCGGGGAACCGCCCGTTGCTCCAATTGAAGTTGCCCGAGTCAACGATGATTCCCCCGATGGACGTGCCGTGTCCGCCTATCCACTTCGTTGCGGAGGCAACAACGATGTCGACGCCATGATCGATCGGTCTTGCAAGATACCCTGCGGCACCGAACGTGTTGTCGACGACGAGCGGTACACCCGCTGCATGAGCAACTTCTGCGAATTCGGCAAGGTCGGGAACGTTGAACTGAGGGTTTCCGATCGTTTCGAGATAGAGCGCCTTCGTTCGATCATCGATGAGTGCGGCGAATTCAGCAGGATCGTCGCTTGCAACAAAGCGAACTTCGATACCAAGGCGCTCGAGGGCGACCTTGAACTGGTTATATGTGCCTCCGTACAGATACGAGGTTGAAACGATGTTGTCCCCCGCCGAGGCGAGAGTCGTGATCGTCGTGAGCTGAGCGGCCTGACCGCTTGCCGTAGCAACGGCCGCGACACCTCCCTCGAGGGCTGCAATGCGCTGCTCGAAGACATCGGTGGTTGGGTTCATGATCCGCGTGTAGATGTTGCCGAATTCCTCGAGGGCGAAGAGCCTTGCACCATGTGCGGCATCGTCGAACGTGTAGGAAGTCGTTTGGTAGATGGGAACTGCCCTGGCGTTCGTGCCTGGTGCGGGTTCCTGACCTGCATGGATCTGCAGGGTCTCGTAGCGATAATTGTCTGTCATGGTCCCTCCCGGGTCATCCGAGGTCTGCGACGGTTCTGGGGGAGGGTGCTGAAGCCTGTGTTGCTTCAAAGGAAAAGGACCCGCCCCGTTGCCGGTGCAGATCCTTCGGTGTGTTTGTGGTTCGCTGCTACGCGGGGAATCTGCACGGCTGTGACATCGCCATGCACATCAACCCGCGGGTGAATGCAACGTTCATTGGGGAGCGAATGTACGGGAGATTGATCCGCTTGTCAAGGAGAAGAAGTTCACGGTCTGCGGTTTACGGTTGTTCGGAAGTTCACAGTCGTCCGTCGTCCGTCATCTCGCCATACTCGGGATCGTCCTTGTGTTCGTAGTGACTCTTGTGCTCGGATTCTCCATCACGCGAGCAGCGCGTGGTCATCTTCTCGAGGCTCGCGCAGCAATGGTCACAGTGGCGGTCGAGGACCTTCCGCCGTTCCCGACCGGTGGGGAGGGTTCACGTGCGGAGTTTGCAGCTTTTGACGTGGCAGTCCGTGTGAAAGTGCTTGGTGGAGAGAACGGGCGGGTGAAGGTGTTCGCTCCCGACGGCACGAGTCGTGGTCACGTTCCCAGAGAGCGACCACGACTACACCGCAGTTGTCTGTTTGATCCCGGGGCACTACGAGGCTGGCATGGCGGCTGACCTCGCATACACCCGCTGACGCCGACCACAGAAGCCAGGGAAGTCAACAACGATGAGTCCCGCCAGCGACCGTCAGAGGTTCAGGGAACAGCCGAGACCCCGACGGACCCCGGACACTGTGAGCAATCGCTCGCAGAGCCGGGGTTCCTCGTATCGATGGCTTGGTGAACCCAGTTCGAACTAGTGCCACGTCAGGCAACCTTTGCAGTGTTCTGCCGGCCAGGAACACCGCTCACGGTGTCCTCGTCCTCAACGCAGTCCAGACTGCGCCTTCGTCCTGCGTCCTTGTGACCAGCGCCCCTGACACGGCACTAGATGATCCACCAGACTCGCGACTGGGTCGATCGTGAACGAGTTTCCAGGTGCGTCGTCTGCGCCTGGCGGGCACTGCAATGTTGGCGTTGGGTGCCATGAGTTGGAGGCGTTGATTCCGTCAGGATCAGCTGGTGAGCAGAGCAATTACCTCGTCGTCTGTCGTCTGGGCGAAGTCCTCGAACCAAGCACCGACGGCCATGAAGTTGCGAGGAATGAGCACGGCAACGACCTCGTCCGCGAGCTTGGCGAGCTTTCTCAACACATCCGGTGGCGCAAGACCGACCGCGACGATGATCCTGTTTGGTTCGGCCACTCGCAACGCCTCGACCGCGGCACGCATCGTGGCTCCGGTGGCGGTGCCGTCATCGACGACGATCACGGCGCTACCGGTCACATCGAGGGGTGGGCGGTTGCCTCTGTATACGAGTTCTCTTCGACCCAGCTCCTGGGACTGTTCGAGCCGGACGCGTTCGATGGCAAGCTCATCGATGTGTGCGCTTTGAATCACGTCCGCATTGAGCACCTCGATACCACCCGAAGCGATGGCGCCGAATGCGACCTCGGGGTATCCGGGTACGCCAAGTTTGCGAACAATGAGCACATCGAGCGGTAGCCCAAGTCGGGAGGCCAGAGCGTGTGCAACCGGCACGCCACCGCGCGGTAGCCCAAGGACGATTGTGTCGGATGCATTCTCATATCCGCTCAGGAGGGCACCGAGCCGACGTCCCGCATCGACCCTGTCCCTGAAAGGCTGATCTCGTTTCACCATGGCTCTCTTGACTGTATCTCATTTGGGGATAGGGGACCGGGAACCGTGGGACAGGCCCATTCATACCGGCTACTGTCGGGTCAGCTGAGGGAGGCAGATACCTGAGACGTCTGATTCTGATGGTCGTTCTTGCATCGGCCGCTTCAGCCTGTTCAACGGGATCCGAAACCACGAGCTCTGCTGCCGTGCCGGGATCCACTGGGACGACCGGTTCGGACGCAACCTCTTCAACGGTGGACGCGACGACGGAATCAGCTTCGTGCGTTGGGGTCTGGGAACTCGACAGCGAAGCCTTCTTCGAGATGTACAACGAGCTCGCCTCGGCCGAGGACCAGATCTCCTTTGTCGGGGGAAGGTACGTCGTGACGTGGAATGGGGATGGGACGTTCACAGATGAGCGAGTGGACTGGACCTTCGAGTTCCCTGGCATCGATGATGCTGGTGCGATGATCATGCAATCGACCGGAGCAGGCGAATGGCAACTCGTCGGCGCAGAAACCGTCGTGACTGCGTATGAGCTGATCGATCCGCAGGTTTCCATGATCATCGACGGGGAAGAATTCGAGCTACCGGTGACGCCGGGTTCTCTACCCTCTGGCCTCTTCAGCGATGATCCGACGGTGGTGTGCACCGAGACAGTGATGATGACATCCCAAGACGGCTACGAGTCAGTTCTCGCAAGGACTGGGTAGCGCAAGGAGAGGTAGAGGACCCAACGTGTTGTGTCACTCCGTCCCGGATACGACAATTACTCGATCGGATCGGCAGTGATCGGGTTGTGAGTGCCAAAAGGAGCTAACGATGTGCCGTCTCTACGGTTTTCTGGCCACCCAGCCAACCAAGCTCGAGTGCAGTCTTGTCGCCGCCCAGAACGCGCTCCAGACCCAGAGCGACAGGGACAGCCGAGGCAAGCGAAACGCTGACGGCTGGGGGATTGCCCATTGGGTTGGAGATGATCGGGAGGTCATCAAGAGCACGATGCCAGCATTCGCAGATGACCAGTTCGCGGAGATCGCTTCGCAGATCTGGTCGGAGGCCGCCATTGCTCACGTTCGTGCTGCAACCGTTGGTGGCGTGTCTGACGAGAACACACATCCCTTCACGTTCGGGACATGGGCCTTTGCCCACAACGGGACGATTCCCGCATTCGATCACGTGTCCACGAGGCTGGACATCGGTCCGTTCGGTCCCCCCGATGGCCAGACCGACAGCGAGTTGGCATTCCTCTGGCTGCTCAATCGGATGGAGGATTATGGACTCGATCCCGAGGAACCGGCCGACGACCTCGAACCGATCGTTGCCCTTCTTGCCGATGGTGTACTCGAACTGGTTGACATGGCTGTTCGATCGGGCGCACCGGAGCAGCCGAAATTGAACTTCCTCATCAGCGATGGGCGGCATCTGGCCGCAAGCCGGTGGGGGAACTCTCTGTACTGGACATTCAGGCGGGGAATCCGTGACTGTGCTGTGTGCGGTACGTCACACTGCCCTGCTGCAGATGATGACTATCGGTCTGTCGTTGTGGCTTCCGAACCCATCACCGATGAG
>QMQC01000055.1 GCA_003648875.1 Actinomycetota bacterium | reverse complement strand
GTCCGTGCCCTATCTATTCGCCGCTCTCACAATGGTCGTTCTCGTGGCACCCTTCGGTGCGGTCGAGGGCAAGGCCGTGGCCGATGACTCGGGATTGACTGTCGAGATCACCGTCGAGGTCGACCGCACCTTCGAGGCCGTGCTTGTTCGTCCATTCTCCTCGTTCCAAGAACTCCCACCGACAGCGCTGCAGCCGATCGGCAATGACATGTGGGGTGGACTCGTGACCCTCCCGACGGCTGAGGACTGGAACCTCGTGTTCGATGGGTTGGAGGCTGGCGGGGAGACGTTCAGATCGGATTCCGTGACGTTGACAGAAATCGGTGTCGATCCGGTGGTGGTCGCTGGCGAGCCAATCCGGCTCCCCGACCGCGCCATCGATACCGCCACCTGGTGGCTCATTGGAGGCATTGCAGGCGCCCTCTCCGCTCTTGCCGCACTTGCCTGGTGGACGTTTGGCAGCGATGCAACCGAATCCGAGGTTCTGGACCGGGATGAATCCGATCAACAGCCCGAAGAGCGAGAGACTTGACAAATGGTCGGGATTCCTCGACCACATTCCGCATGACCGCTCCAAGTGACAAGAGATCAGATGCAACAGATCATCAACTCGATTACGAGATCGAGGACGTCGTGGTGGTGTCGACGAACGCTCAACTCAAGGCAGTTGCGGACGACACACGTACGCACATCTTGAACCTCCTCATGGAGCGCTCTGCAACGGTCACACAGTTGGCCGGAGTTCTTGGGAAACCGAAAGGGACGGTCGGATATCACACGAAGGTGCTCGAGGACGCCGGGATGATACGGATCGTGCGCACCAGGAAGGTCAGAGCCATGACCGAGAAGTACTACGGCCGCACCGGTAGGACCATCCTCGTCGAGAGGGCGCCGAATCCGGACGATCCGATCTGGTTCATAAACGATGCCCTGCGAGGAATCCGCAAGGTCGAGGGGGAACCGCTACCGATGTTCACCTCGCGTGTGGCCCGTATCCCGATGGATCGAGCAGTTGAGTTCTCCGAACGCATCATCGAACTGGCCCAGGAGTTTATCGCGCTGCCACGGAGCGGAGGAACGGTGTATGGATTCCTCGCAGGTGTCTACCCAACTGACCACCCCGCCTTTGCAGATGAAGAGAAGCTCGATGACTGAGGTCGCGGAATCGAGCGAGGAGACGTCCAAGAAGAAGATCCCGCTTGGCAAGAACTACTGGAAGCTCTGGACCGCGAGTGTCACTTCGAATCTCGGCGACGGCGTTGCAGGGATCGCCTACCCATGGCTCGCATCGGCCGTGACACGAAATGCTCTGTTGATCGCTCTCATCGCGATCGCGCAGCGCATCCCGTGGTTGGTCTTCGCCCTTCCCGCCGGGGTCATAACGGATCGGGTCGATCGCAGGAAGATCATGACGGCCACTTCTGTGTTCCGTACCGTTCTCACGTTCGGCGTGGCAGCCGTCGTGTATGTGAACCAAGATTCGCTTCCGTCACCGGGCGATGTCGCCTTGGGAACCGTCGGAGCGCCGAACGCCGCGCTTTACGTCACGCTTGTCGTTTCAGCCCTGTTGTTCGGCTTCGCCGAGGTGCTCTACGACAACGCGGCCCAAACGATCCTACCGGCAATCGTTGAGCCCGAGGGGCTTGAGAGGGCGAACGGTCGCCTCTGGGGCGCAGAGATGGTGATGAATCAGTTCGTTGGTCCTCCGCTGGGCAGCGTCCTGATCGGCGTTGCATTCGCCTTGCCGTTCTTCTTCGATGCAGGCACTTTTGCGATTGCCGCCGCACTGATCTTCGCCCTCAGCGGTGTCTTCAAGGTCGACCAGCCTGCATCTGAGAACGGCGACAAGCGCAAGGGCTTCTGGGACGAGATCAAGGAAGGTGTCAGGTGGCTCTGGGCTCATCCGCTCCTTCGTCCGATGGCGATCATCCTTGGCCTTCTGAACGGGCTGGGATCCGTCGTTTTCGCCACATTCGTGCTGTTCGCCCAGGAAGCGCTGCATGTCTCGACCACCACGTTTGCGATCCTGATGATGGCCGGAGCCGCAGGAGGCGTCATCGGTTCGGTTCTCGCTCCGAAGGTCTCTGAGAATTTTGGCAGTGGAACAGCGCTCTACTTCACCCTGATGAGCCAGTCAGTGACAACCCTCATCATTGGGTTCGCGACGCATTGGGCTGTCGTGTGGGTGATGTTCTTCGCGTTCTCGTCCACTGCGGTCCTATGGAACGTCATCACGGTGTCGCTGCGCCAGACGATCATCCCCGATCATCTTCTCGGGCGTGTGAACTCCGTGTATCGCTTCTTTGCATGGGGCATGATCCCGATCGGTCTTGCCGTCGGTGGACTCGTTGTGGAAGGGGCGGAGACATTCGGCATGGATCGAGTGATGGCGCTCAGGCTTCCGTATTTCGTGACCGGTGCAGCACTCTTCGTTCTCTTCTTCTGGGCTGCACCTCAGCTCACAACCGAGAAGATCGAGTCTGCCCGCGCTGAAGGAATAGCACAGAAGGAGAAGTCAAGGAGCAGAGAGCAGAGCGCAGACGGCGAATAGCCGTCCAAGCCTCTACCGCTTGGTGTCCTCCGATTTCCTTCGCGTGATGGCAACAGCAACAGCGACTGCAGTCGCACCCGCGGCGACAGGGATCCAAACACGCTTTGGCGGTGCCTGGACCCTCGGCTCAAGGCTGACCGGGCGTTGGAATTCGAGGATCGGCCACTCGTTTTCGAGCGCAGCCTCCCTGAGTTCCTTCTCAGGATTGACGGCAACGGGATTCCCGACAACCTCGAGCATTGGCATGTCGGTGAAGCTGTCTGTGTACGCGTACGAACCGTCGAGGTCGATGCCGTCCCGCTCGGCTGCCTCAACCATGGCATCGGATTTCCCCGGACCCATGACGTACCGTTCGAGTTCGGGCACGTACCGACCGAGACCGTCGGTGCGGATCCTTGTTGCGATCACGTTGTCGATCCCAACCATCTTTGCGATGGGTGTGACGAACTCCTCGGGGCTGGCAGACACGACATAGACCTTGCGACCCGACCTCATGTGTTCGTCGATCAGGAACAGGGCCTCTGCGAACACGAGAGGTTCGATCACATCGTCGAGGGTCTGGGCGACGATCGCGTCGATCTCAGCCTTGTGCCAACCAGATACGAGGTCGAGCATCTCATCTCTCGCTCGCGCCAACGAATCTTCATCTGCGCCAAAGAGCATGTAGGCGAACTGACCGATCCCGAGGCGGAGAAGGTGGCCCTTTCGGAGAAAGCCCGCGCGATAGAGCGGCTTGCCGAAGGCAAGCGATGACGATCCGGCGATGATCGTCTTGTCCAGATCGAAGAAGGCTGCTTCGGGCATATGCGTACGGTACCTCAAGTCCCGTATCGGTCGGGAATTCGCCTCCCTTGAACTGATCGCTCTGGCATCGTAGGTTGATGGTGCTTCCCCTCCGCTTCTCGGTGGTCGCTGTGTCCTTTGTTGACATCTGGTCCCCACTCGATGCCATGTTGGGCGTGGTCGGCCCACTTGGTGCCGCTGCGGCGGTTGATACCGCGCTCGTGATCGATCTTGACCCTCATGGACCGCACTACGGAGGTCCATTCTCCCTTGCCGATCTGGTGGGTCGCGGTCCAACGCTCGACCAACTCGAGCCAGCACGCCATGGCCCTGCTGTGCTGCGCAACGGAGGCGTTCTGCCGGCGGACGCTGAGGAGATAGTGTCCGAACTCGTCACAAGATGGCCGAACGTCGTCCTGCGCTGCCCACAGGAGACCGAGGCGAGCGTCAACGCCATTGCATTGCTTCCCCTTCTACCCGAACCGTTCACTCCGATCGTCGAAGGCCGAGTGGTATATCAGCGAAATCACCTTTCGGGTCCAGGGCCGGGCACGGACATCGTGCTACCCGTACCGCGGACCTCGACGATCAAGTCCTTGCTAGACGGTGTCCTCCCTCCTCGAAGCGACCGTTGGGTCAAGGCGCTCAGACAGGTCTGGAGAACGTGAATGGGATCGCTTGACCGTCTCGTTGCGTCGCTTGTGTCCTCCGATGTTCCCCTCGATCGGCTGGCCCTGCGTCGCGCCGCACAAGCCCTTCAGCCGAGCGTCGCTCCCATGGCGCACGATGGGGTCATTGACGCTGCAGTGGATGAACTCGTCGGACTCGGCCCGCTGGAATCGCTCGTGAACGACCCTTCGGTGAGCGATGTCCTTGTGAACTCCCATGACGATGTATGGGTCGAGCGATCAGGAACACTCGAACGTACTGCTGTCGAGTTTCGGTCATCGCAGGACGTGGTGGCTCTGGTGCGGAGGCTGCTCACACCGCTTGGTCTTCGTATCGATGCAGCCTCGCCTGCGGTGGACGCACGCCTGAGCGACGGATCCAGGCTGCATGCGATCATTCCGCCAGCCGCGGTAGATGGACCCGTTGTGGCGATTCGGCGGTTCTCGCCAGCAGTGGCTGATCTTGATGCCCTCGAAGGCCAGGGAGCAATAGGTTCCGAAGGTGCCGAGATTCTCAGGAACTGTGTGATGGCAAAGGACAACATCCTCGTCGCCGGTGCGACAGGAGCGGGAAAGACGACGGTGCTCAATGCTCTTGCCGCCGCTGTCGAAGGCTCGGACAGGATCGTTACGATCGAAGATGCAGCCGAGCTCTCCATCACTGGACACGTGATACGGCTCGAGTCACATCCTGCCAATGTCGAGGGCGCGGGCGAGGTGACGATGCGTTCGTTGCTCAGACACGCCCTCAGGCTCAGACCCGACCGAATCATCGTCGGCGAAGTCAGAGGGCCAGAGGCGCTCGACATGATTCAGGCACTCAGCACAGGCCACGCAGGATCCATGTCAACCATCCACGCGAATGGGCCGGCCGAGGCTCTCGACAGGCTCGCAATGCTTGCGGCAATGGCACCCGAGCGAGTGCCTGAGAGCGCCCTCGCCCGCCAGATATCGGCTGCAGTTGATCTTGTCGTGTTCGTGGCGAGACATGGATCTCAGCGGCGTATCGACACCGTTCACAGGCTCACACCCGAAGGATTCGACGAGGTGTATCCGTGCTGTTGATAGTCCTTGGGGGGATCGCGCTCCTCGGTCGGGTGCCAGCACCGATCGTTGTCGGGGTGGTCGCCATGTCATATGTTTCGTTTCCTCTCCTTCTCGGCCTGGTAGCGGCTGCCGCTTGTGCAAGCGTCTTCGTGCGTTGGCGGAGTCGCCGGGTGTCGGCTGGATATGAGGGTGATCTCTTGCGGCAGCTCTCCGGCAGGGTCGCGGCGGGGGCAACGATTCGTTCAGCGATCGCCGACGCGAGTATCGACGGTATCCCCGTCCGAGCTGCACGACTCGCAGCACTCGGCCAGCCGATGGAACGTGTCGGAAACGCGTGTGTTCCATCGCTGCCGACGAATGGTGCGGCATTTCGAGGAATCTGCTCGTTCTCAGAACATACGGGTGCAGCGATCTCCTCTGCCCTGGCGGTATTGGCCGAACAGGCGGACGAGGCGAGTGAGCATGCGAGGCAACGAAAGGTCTCACTTGCCCAGGCGAAACTCTCAGCGGTTGTCGTCGGAGTCGTCCCGATCGCTGTGTCGCTCACACTCATTGTCGCGCGCGGCGTACCTGACCCGGGTGGAGCAGTGATCGTCCTACCGATGATCGCCGGTGTCTGTCTCCAGTTGCTCGGAACAGCGATCGTGTTCAGGGTTGCTTCGAGGTCAACACCGTGATCGCGACAGCCGCGACGCTCGGTATCGCGACATACCTGTTCGCACCATCACGAACAACTTTCGTCGGAGGAGCGCTCTTCGCTCTTGCACTCGTCGATCCGACGCTTGCGTTGATCGCGGCAGCCATTGCGGTGATCGTCGTTGGTCTGCATCGCATCCGTCGGTCGCGTGCCACGGCCGGACGCTCGCATGAGGATGGTCTCCTTGCGTTGGAGCTCGTGGCACTGGGCGCCACGGCAGGGCTCCCGTTCAGGAACGCAGCGGCATTGACGGCTGACCAGATCGGGGGACCCATCGGACATCAGATAACTCAGGCGCTTCGCCGGCTCGGTGCAGGGCACCAACCGTTGATCGATTCAAGTGAGCTTCGGTCGCTGTTCAACGTCGCATCTGCGGCCGAGGCCTCAGGCATGCCGATCGCAGCAGCGCTCAACGCGCTCGCCACGGAGAGGAAACGGGTCGCGGCGGCCGCTGCAAGAGAGCAGCTCTCGAAACTCCCCGTGAAGATGCTGTTCCCGCTTGCGTTCCTGATCCTCCCCGGCTTCGTGATTCTCACGGTGGTGCCGCCGCTGATTTCCGGTCTATCGAGACTGGGTCTATGAGCAGACGTCCACGACTTCCCACCGTCGCGACCGGTCGTCGCACAAAGGAGAGGTACATGCTGCAAATCATCCGAATCCGCACCGTACGGTCTGAAGCCGGTCAGGCCACCGCCGAATATGCCCTTGTGCTCGTTGCCGCTGCTGTTGTGGCGCTGGCACTCATCTCGTGGGCTTCAACGACGGACATGCTGCCGTCGTTCTTCAACACCGTCATGCAGAAGGTCATCTCAGTAGCGAATAGGGCATGACCGGTGAAAGGGGATCCGCCGTGGTTGAGTTCGCCCTCGTACTGCCGCTCGTCCTGGTCGTGCTTCTCGGAATCGTCGAGGTAGCCGTTGTCGCCAGATCGGAGATCCAGCTCATCCACGCCGCCAGGGAGGGTGCCCGCGAAGCTGCCGCATCCCCTGACACAGCAAGGGCTGCAGCCGCGGTGCGCTCCGCACTGGGGGATTCGGGAAGGAACGCAAGGGTCTTGGTTCGGCGGCCCGCTCAGGTCGGTCAGAAGGCAACGGTGACCGTTTCACTCCGCCACACCATTGCAGCACCCATCTTCGGTGGTTTCAGCGTCGACCTTCACGCACAGTCGACGATGCGCATTGAGCGGTGAACGCGGCTCGATCGTTCTCGGCCTCGGCGTTGTTGTATTGGTTCTGATGCTCGCGGTGGGGGTAGGTGCCGTCGGCGTAGGGGTCGCCGGATACGTCCAGGCGGCCGGTGCTGCAGACGCAGCTGCCTTGGCCGCCGCACCTGTGACATTCCGCCCCTTCCAAGCCAGGGGGAGCCCCGCCCAGGAGGCAGCTCGCTTCGCATCTGCCAACCACACAACCCTGGTGCGATGCGTATGCCCCATCGATCGGTCCTGGAGGTCCCGCACTGTCACCGTGGTCGTCGCGCGGCGCATCGATCTTCAGGGTCTTGGGACGGTCCGGGTGCAGGCAACGTCCAGGGCGACCTTCGAACCGGCGGCGCTACTCGTGCCGTGATCAGCGTTCTACGTATCCTTCACACAGACGTTGTTGAGGATCGCCGCGAATCGAGAAATGGCGCGTGCCACGACTTCGGGCGGTTCAGTGGCGAAACAGATGCGCATGAACCCAGGTTCACCTATGTGGCAGGCGGATCCGGGGGTCAGGTTCACGGCGGCCTCATCGAGAACCTTTCTCCAGAGGCGATCTTCCGCGTCCCACGTCGCTTCATCCATGAATCGGCGCATGTCGGCCAGAAGGAACAGTCCGGCGTCGCCATCCACGTACGGGATGTCCGCAGCGTCGAGCGCGGATGTCGTTACATCGTATGACCGGCGCAGTCTTGACCGCATCTCTCTGAGATACGTCTCCGTCCACTCGGTGTTCCGGAGCATCCCTGCGAGAAGGTGTTGTGTGTCGCCGGAAACGAGAGACCAGTAGGCGAGCTCGCTGATGGCATCGAGCACGTCCGTGTTGTTGGATGTCATCACGCCACATCGGAGGCCGCTCATCGCAAAGTCCTTGCTGAACCCCCACACCTCATGCACGTCGGTCGCAAGGTTGTCGATCACCCTCCCAACAGGCTCGTATGGCTCATCGCCGTGCACGGATAGGGCGTAGATCTCATTGACGACGACGTGGAGATCATGCGATCGAGCCCACTGGATTGCTGCGTTCATGTCTTTCGATGGCATCATCCGACCGGTGGGGTTGTCCGGGTTCGTGATCAACAACGCGGACACGGGCACTCCGGCATCGATGTATGCCGACTCGAGAAGCGCTGGACTCAACTTGAAGCCGTCCTCGCTCGATGTGTGCACCGGCACGACCTTGAGGTTGTCACGGGTTTCCAGGTCGGCCCAATAGCCTGCGTAGCTCGGCGTTGGCACAAGAACACCGTCGCCAGGACTTGAGATCACGTAGAACAGTGTCTCGAGGATGCTGCCGCCGCCGGCCAATACGATCACTCGGTCAGGATCGACTGATCTGCCCCAGACATGTTCTGATGCGAACGAGGCGATCTGCTCCCGAAGGTTCTGTGATCCGATCATCGCGTCGTAGGCAACAGACCCGCGTTGGACATTTCGGTTGCGGTTCAGTTGCGGCTCGAGGATGTCCCACATCTGGAGATTCTCGGCTACGCAGAGTCCGATGTATCTCTCAGGGTCATTCGGATCCGCATCAGCAGCGCGCACCATATGTTCGTGAATGTATGGAGCCATTGGGGAGACATCGAGAAGCGAGGCACCACGACGGGACAGGGAGTGTGTTGATGGCATGGCTTGGAGGCTAGGTGGAAACCGAAGTCTGAACCGCTCGCTTTGCTCGCTTCCGAAGTCGGTCTTCGGTCTTCG
>QMQC01000054.1 GCA_003648875.1 Actinomycetota bacterium | reverse complement strand
TCCCATGTCGGCGAAGCCGGTGAACACGATCAGGGGGAGGATTGGCCGTTCCGGGAAGGCTGCTGCTCGGACCACCAGAGCCATCAGGAACGCGAGGGGTACGGTAACCAGCCTGGCCGCCACGAGGGGCCAGAGCGCTGAAGCTTCGTTGGTGTAGCTCATGGCGATGAAGAAAGCGGCAAATGCAATGGCTGCTGCGATGGCCTTGAGGAAGGGAGCTTTGTCCCTGGATCCGTTTCCCGGCTGGGAAGCAAGCAGAACAACAGCCGCAATCGATATGGCGATGCCCAACCAATGGATGGACTTGATTGCTCCCCCTGTCGCCAGGTCCCAACCCACGGGTATTGCGGCGGCAAGCGATCCGATGATGGGTGCGACGACCGACATCGTGCCAGTCGCCAGTGCTGAGTACATCAGCACGAGTCCGATCAATCCAAAGGTGCCTGCCGCTGCGCCGAGGATCAGGTCGAGAGCGGTGACCTGTGTCGCTCCAACAACGGCAACGGCAACGAGGAGCAGTGGAACCCCGAAGAGTTGTGACCACGCCGTCACTCGCCAAGCCGAGTGGGCACGAGTCGCAAGACCGCCGGCAAAGTCGGCGACGCCGAAGAGAGCCGCTGCGGTGACGGCAAGGATCTGAGTCATGAAGGAGGCAGGCTACTGCTGGTGCGCACCGTGTGGACGGCTACGCTTGTGGACAAAGAGGGAGATCAGATGTCACGTATCGACGGGACCATCAGTCCGGGCGAGGACGTTCCCAACCCCGATCTGGCGCCGCGCAGACAAGACGACAGCGTCGTTCATACGGAGACCGAGACCCATGAGATTGACATCGGCGGTGACGGTGAATCTGACGGCTTTCGGACTTCCTACACACAGGTGCGCGAGATCGATATCGACGGTGACGGCGTTGCCGACATCATCGAGACGACACGCATCGAGGGGACCACGATCGACGCAGACGGCGATGGAGTCCCCGACGTGTTCAAAACGGTCGAAACAACAGAGACCGTGATGGATTTCGACGGTGATGGAAGGGCTGACTCTGTCGAGATAACCGAGGTCCGCACCATTGCATACGACATCTCTGGTGACGGGTCGCCCGATGTGAGCCGTACCGACATCATCGCAGCCTCAGGCATCGTTCCCGGCGACGATGGGGAGCTGAAGAACGTGGAGGTCGATGCAGTCCGGCTCCTCGGAATCGACACGGATGGTGACGGGAGTATCGACTATGTGGTCTCTGGGGAGTTTGATGCAGAGGTCGCAGACGACTGACGACGAGTTCATGTGGTTTGTCGGTCCGAGGCGTCGAGCTACCAAAAGGAGCCGTACGCGTTGTCCGTCGTCCGATCAGCAGGCGGCCCGCACTGTCGGGTAGGGATTCACGTATATGCTCCCAGCGATCATGCCGAGGTGGAGGTGGGGTGTTCCCCTTGCATTGCCGGAGTCACCGACGTATCCGATGACCTGACCCTTGTTCACTCGTTGCCCGTTGCTGAGTCCACTGGGCCATTTGGAGAGGTGTGCGTAGTAGTAGGTGATCCCATCATCTCCGTACACATAGACCTGGCGACCGCCTTGGTAGTGACTGCTGAGTCGTACCGACCCCGAGTTCATCGCAACGAGCCGGGTGTTGAAGCCGGCCATCAGGTCCGTGCCCTTGTGAGTGCGGCCACCGGATCTGGGATATCCCCACGAATCGATGAAGTAGTTTGAGCCTGCGACCGGGCAAGCCACTCCCTTGGTCTGGTTGGGGACGCCAGCCGCTCCGCCCGACGCGCGTGCAGCGGCTATCGCAGCGCGGCGTGCGAGCTCTGCCCTGTATGCCCGATACGCTTTGGCATACTTGGCCTTGGCCTCGGCATGGATCGCGGATGCTCTGTCGTGTACCTCGGCGAGGTGCTCGACGACAACCTGATGCTCGACGCGGAGCTGGTCGACCTGTGCCTCTTTCACGGTCAGCTCATCGGTGAGTCGATCCATCTGCCGGCTCACTGCCGCAAGCTGGTCGAGTTGGTTGAGGTCGCGGGTGGTTGCCGCCTCATAGAGTGCTTGGGAGGTGATCAGCTCCTGGATTGAGTCTGCAGAGAAAGCCGATGCGACCATATTCCGGCCGCCCGAAGTGTATGCCTCGAGAACGAGAAGCCTTGCCCGATCCTGAAGATCGGTCACCTCTTGGCCGTATTGGACAACGGCCTTGCCGAGTTTGTCTATGCGCCAGTTCAGGCTGTAGATCTGACCCTCGATGCGCTCCATTTCCTCCACACCTGCCTCGAGTTCGGCATCTGCCTCCCGCAGGTCGGCAAATGCCTGCTCCTCGGCAGCCTTCGCCTCAGCGACGCTGCCCTTCGATTGTGCGGACGCGGGTATCGGTGCCACTGCGAGAAGCGCAAGCAGTAGCAATGGGAGTAGTGCACGGGAGAATCGCAGATACTTCATGCGGTGCTGGCAGCGTAGCGTCCGGCACAAAGTAGCGCCCGGGCGAACTCCGCTAGCATCGTCGGCTCAAGGGAGAGACATGACTGAAGCAGTCGACGAAGATTCGGCCCATCGGTACTTCGCGGCGGAGTTCTTCAACACCACGTGGAACATGCTTAAAACGGAGACTCGCAGCCGTGAGGACATCGCGCGAGGAGCTGAGACGGGCGCCTTCTATGTGGGATACGGCCATGAAGCGGTCGCTCGAGCCGCGTCTGCTCTCGGAGACCCGGAGACAGCCAATCTGCACATCGAGGCGGCACGAAGCATCCTCAGCTCGATCAGTGACCCGGACGAGCGGCATGCACTGAGGTCCGATTCGGATGAGATCGGTAGCTCCTGCTAGCGAACGACGAAAGACAGCTTGGCCGCAACTTCATATCGAGTGACCTTCCCGTCTCTGACCGTCGCTGTCTGGCGGGTGATTTCAAGCGTCGTGATTCCCTTGATGCTCTCAGCTGCCTTCGCCACTGCTCGGTCGAGGGCATCCTCGAAGCCTGTGGTGGAAACGCCCATGATCTCGATGATCTTGATGGCGCCGTTTTCCAGTGTTTCCGTCATATGACCTCCGAGGAGCGATGCTACAGGAACCTGGTCTTCTGTTCGATGTACGCTGTTGATCCGTGAAGAGAGACGTGTCATTCGCTCCCAGACGCAGCACGGTCGCGCCGATCCTCGGTGGGATCGTCGGCCTCATGTATCCGTTCGTGCTTGTGGTGGCCGCGTTGTCGGTTGGGTTTCGCGCTGGTGGCGATATGGGGGACTTCGCCGCGAGCCTTGCGGGAGCGCTGCTATTCCTCATAGCTGCGCCGACTGCATGGGCACTCTCCTTCCCTTTCATCGATGTCACCAGGTTCACTGTGTTTGTGTTTGGGATCGTGACCAGCGTGCCGATCTGGTACTTCGCCGGCAGAGGGATTGCTACCCGAAGCTCTGAATGGGCCGAGTGGTTGCGAACATACGGCATCCTGTGTGTGGCTTGGACCGCCTCGAATCTCGTGCTTTTCGGTGTGATCGCTGCCATCGTCGGCTAGGTTCGCTTCATGGATATCTATGAAGCCCTGTACACGACACGCGCGATGCGCCGTGTCAAATCTGATCCCGTTCCCCAAGATGTCGTGAAATCGATGCTCGATGCCGCAGTCCGGTCTCCCTCGGGCGGCAATTCGCAGAACTGGCGATGGTTGACCGTCACCGACCGATCAACCGTCAAGGAGCTCGGCCGACTCTATGCAGAAGCATGGGCAGAGCTCAACGCAACCTTCTACAAGGGAAGAAGGGAGACAGCAGAGGCGAGCGGTGACGATGCAACCCTGCGAGTGCTCTCCTCAGCGCAATGGCTTGCCGACAACTTCGAGAAGATACCCTTGGTGGTGCTGGCCTTTCACCGCAACGATCCGTCGGGCGCTTCGATCTACCCAGGCGTCTGGAGTCTGATGCTCGCCGCTCGGAGTCATGGTGTCGGAACCACTCTCACAACTGTCCTTGGCACCTTCAAGAGCAAGGAGGTCGCAGAGCTGCTCGGCGTGCCATTGGACAAGGGCTGGCAGAACGCGGCAGCCGTCTCCTGCGGCTACCCCCTCGGTCGTTGGGGTCTCGCCGAGCGAGCTCCCGTTCATGACGTCGTCTTCGAGGAGCGATGGGGTGAGGCCCCCGAATGGACCGTGAACGGATCTCTCTGGAATGGCTAGAGCAGTCTGGCGTCCGATCCGGCCGTATTCGGCGCGTATGGACGCCAGACTGCTGCTTCAGAACAATGTTGGCCTGAACAGCTCGTCGTGGGCTCGTATCGCATAGCGGTCTGTCATTCCTGCGACATAGTCGATGACCTGGGTGAGGTCGTCGGCATCGTCGTGCCGATAACTTTCCGGTACGGCGTCGGGATGCTCGAGGTAGTACGTCACGAGGTCACGCACGATCTGCTGGGCCCGGCGTCGTTGAGTCTCAGCCGAGGGTCGCAGATAGACGTTGGTGAACATGAAATCACGAAGCGCGTGCATCGCTTCAAGCATGTGTGGTTCCATCGCGATCTCGTTCTGTCGATAGGACTCGTCGATGACGGACTGCACCATCGCCTGAACCCATTCCCGGCCAGGCGAGCCGAAGGCCTGAAGCACCCCTTCCGGGAACTCGGATGGATCGAGGATGCCCGCTCGAAGAGCGTCGAGAGCGTCGTGCGCGAGATAGGCGATCCGATCGGAGAACCGAACGATGCTCCCCTCGTGAGTGGTTGCTTGCTCCGTGACCTTCCAGGGATGTGTTCTGATACCCTCGAGCACCTCGGACGTGAGGTTCAGAGGCTCGAGTATCTCGAAGATCCGCACGGACTGGTCCGAATGCCTCCACTCACCATCAACGAACTCGGACAGGGCGTCCTCGCCGGTGTGTCCGAACGGAGAGTGCCCAACGTCGTGACCGAGACACACGGCGTCCGCAAGTGCAACGTTGAGAGACAACGCCCTGGCGATCGCTCCGCCGATCTGGGTGACCTGGAGCGTGTGAGTCATCCTGGTCACGAAGTGATCGCCCTCAGGGTTCATGAAGACCTGGGTCTTGTGCTTCAGGCGCCGGAACGCCTTTGAATGGAGAATGCGATCGCGATCGCGTTCAAAGACAGTTCGCCACTGATCCTGCTCCTCCGGCACGGCCCGGCCGCGCGATCGGCTCGATAGCGTCGCACCGTGTGCGAGCTGCTCGAGTTCCAGGGCCTCGGCTGTGTCGCGAGTCCGGAGCCGAAAGGCCTTCATTCTCAGACGACGCGTTCACGCAGGCGTGAGCTGATGTAGTCCATCGACGCGACCACGATCGCAATGGCCAGCATCTGAGCGGCGGCTGCCCGGTACTGGAGCAGGTTGATGTTCTGTTGCAGGAGGAATCCGATTCCACCACCGCCAGCGAAGCCGATGATCGTTGACATGCGTACGTTGATGTCCCACCGGTACATCGTGAACGAGATGTAAGGCGGAACGATCTGGGGTACAACGGCGTAGATGACCGTTTGGAGCCTGGTTGCTCCCGTCGCCCTTACGGCTTCGAGCGGTCCCGTGTTGATGCTCTCGACCTGTTCGGAGTAGAGCTTTGCCAGGGCGGCAGTCGTGTGGAGCGCAAGAGCGAGGGCACCTGCGAACGGCCCGATGCCAACCCAGACAACGAAAATGATCACCATCACGAGTGGCTCAATGGACCTGAGTCCGTTGAATACGGTGCGTGCGAGGTAGTACACCGTCAGACCGATGTTCTGGGATTCTGACTTCCGCAGAGCCTTCAACGACATGAACATGCCGAACATGGCACCGACTGTCCCAGGGATGATCACCGTCGCCAGCGGATTCTCCAACTGGTAGAACCACTCGACCACGCCGCCCATGGCAATTCCAACCAACGCTCCGGCAATCGCAGAGGCGACGAGGGTCGTCACATTCAGCGTGCGACGTGCGAGGTGGCCGAAGAGGAAGTACCCGAGTTTGCTCGCAGCCAGGGCTACTGCGAATGCGCCTATCAGCCCGGAGAATACGGGGATGCCGATGACGGTGATCTCGCCGAGCTTGACGACGAAGTTGCCAAGGAACCCGGCAAACGGTACGAGTTCCTCGAAGAACTCTCCGACCTCCACAAGAAGGTCGGCAACAATGTAGGAGCCGATGAGCGCGAGGAAGCCGACGGCAAGGAGAGCGAGAATCCGCAGGGCGCGCAGTCTTGGTCCTGGGGTTTCGCCAGTGTCCTCGGGTGAGAAGGTCCATCGAAGGAGTAACCAAGCGAGTGCACCAAGGAGACCAAGCGCCAAGAACAGTGTGAGCGTGTTGGCGTCACTGAATGCTCGCAACGAAGAAGCCCACCTCGATGCGAACACACCGATAACGAGACCTATCGGCAGAGCAATGAGCGACAGTGACAGGTTGACGACGGGAACCATGACATCGCGCATCAGGTTCTTTGCAGCCAGGAAGCTGAGCGGAACGGCAAGGATCGTGCCGACTGTGGTCGCAAGCAGCGCAAGCATGACGGTCTCGACTATTCGGTCCCACGTGTTCAGAGCGTTGTCGGACAACCTCGGCGAAAGGTCGGACTTGTCTGCGAGCTTGATGATCCTGTACTGCTTGCCATCGACTCCATCGAAGAAGACAAACGAGACATCGGAAACATCTGTGCCGGGTGGTCCGCCGACTTCCAGTCGACTGACCTTGCCGAATGACAGCTCGTTGATGAACAGTGACGAACTCGAATCCGTCAGATCCTGACCGTTGTTGACCACTCCGAAGCTTTCGGACACGGGACCCACCCAATCGAAATCAACAGCGGATACACCGGTTCCGGTGAGTTGAACGGAGTCGCCGGGATCTGTGCCAAATGGGTCGAGCTCGATGTCACGACTCACGTGTCCTCTCCCCGAGCCGGTTGTGGCCTCGAAGGAGCCTCCCCAGCTGATGAAGTCGATGACGTTGTTGTTTTCATCAATCAGAGTTGCGCCACCGGGATTGCGAATCTCGAAGTCGGGGAGTTGGAGGACGTGCATCGAAATGGGTCCGTCCGACGCGCTCAGAGCAGAAGCATCTTCGATACCGTTGAGGTTCGTATCGGTCCACACGCTCACCCTGTTCGCCCAACCTCCGATGTTGGTCTTCGTGGTCACCTCGATCTGTTGGGGATCATCAGATTTGCGGTTCGGTGTCTCGAACGAGAGTGTGAAGGTCCCGTCATCAGCGACATCGACCGTTCCCTGCCGCAGAACGATGTCGAAATCAGACATGGGAACGAAGTTGACGATGACCCGTTTCCCCGACTCATAGCCTGTACCGGATACGGTGAGAGTTTCCCCTGGAGACGCGCAGGTTGGCGTGACCACGATGGTTGCACCCGTTTTGTCAGGTGTGACGGCATCTGGTTCGAATCCGTTGCACGGTACGAACACGTCAGCGTTTACGACGAGATCCGCTGTGTCGTAGTGGATGAGATCTGGCTTTGCGAGTGCGCGCAGGATGTTGAAGAGTTGTTCGCGTCGTTGCTCTGATTGGATCTCGTCGAGGGAGACATCCGTCTTGGCGAACGCAAAGGCATAGACGACGAAGGCCACGAGTATGGCGATGACGATATAGAGCGATCGGCGCCACCTTGGGCGCTGCCCGGCGTTGCTCTCTGAGTTGCCATCAGCCAACGCGCTCGGCCTCCTTCCCATAGATCTCCTTGAACTTGGCGTCGTCGATCTCCTGTGGTGAACCCTCGAAGACGAGCTTCCCTTCGTTCAATGCGATGACGCGGTCGGCGTATTGGTGGACGAGGTCGAGGAAGTGAAGGGAGCAGAGCACCATCACACCGTCTTCCTGGTTGATGCGTTCGAGATACTGCATGATGCTGTGCGCAAGCACGGGGTCGAGGCTCGCAACAGGCTCGTCTGCGAGCATGATCTCTGGATCTTGCATCATTGCCCGCGCAACGCCTACGCGCTGTTGTTGTCCTCCGCTCAGCTCATCTGCTCTGGCCTTCGCCTTGTCGTCCAGTCCGACACGAGCGAGCTGGGCGTAGGCCTTCTCCATATCGGCTTTCGAGAATCGGTTTACGACGCTGAGGGCCGGGTTCGAGTAGCCGAGTCTTCCCGCGAGGACATTGGTCAGTACCTTCGACCGATTCACGAGGTTGAAGTGTTGGAACACCATCCCGATACGGCGGCGAATTCGCCGCAGCTCTTCCTGACTGGCGTTGGTGATGTCCACGCCATCCCAGGTGACCTTGCCTTCGGTGGGTTCGATGAGGCGGTTGATGCAGCGAAGGAGGGTTGACTTCCCTGAACCGCTCAGACCGATCACGGCTAGGAACTCACCCTTCTCGACCTCGAATGACACATCGTGAAGCGCCTGGATACCGCCTGGGTAGACCTTGGTGAGATTCTCAACCTTCAGCATGGATCGGCTTTCCTTGCATACCTGACCGAATATCGGGCGGGGGCAAGTGCCCCCGCCCGATGGCGGCCCTTGTTCGTTGTCGCCTAGAGGTCGTCGACCGAGAAGCCGAGGTCCTGGATGAGCGACCGAATGAAGTCGAACTCGGAGTCGTCGGTCAATGCGACGCTCTGCCATGAGTACGCATCGAATGCAGTCGAGAACTGATCCGGGTCGTTCGCAGCGAAGTCGACAAGCGCTGCGATGAACTTCTCGCGGATGTCCTGGGGGAGATCCGGGCTGAAGGT
>QMQC01000053.1 GCA_003648875.1 Actinomycetota bacterium | reverse complement strand
CTCGACATGCATCGCCTCGAAACAGCAGCGACTCGCAGGGCAGACATCGTCGTGATCGACCCTCGCCGCACGGAGACAGCCGAACGCACGGACGCACAATGGATCCCGATCCGTCCGGGGACAGACGCGGCGCTGGCCCTCTCGATGATCGGTGTGCTGGTTGACGAGGACCTCTACGACGACGACTTTGCGGAGAACTGGTGCCACGGCTTCGATGAGCTGTGCAGCTACGTCCAGCACTTCTCCCCCGAAGTGACCGAAACGATCACGGGCGTGCCAGCAGACACGATTCGGGACCTTGCCAGGCGCCTGGCAGGTGCAACAGGGGCATGTCCCCTCATGTACACAGGCCTCGAGTACTCCAACAGCGGCATCCAGGCGATCCGAGCAATCCATACGTTGTTCGCGCTCGCCGGCCAGCTCGATGTACCCGGTGGTATGGGACTCGCGATGCTCGACACCAACTTCCCGATCAACCGGTCGTGCAATCAGCCAAATCCGGACATCGGGCGGGCAGTGGGTTTCGACAAGTTCCCCCTCTACTCCAAATACCGGGGCGAGGGACATGCATCAAGCCTGGTTGACGCAGTACTTCGAGAGGACCCGTACTCGATTCGGGCTCTGATCATCCACGGCGCATCCATCCTCACCTCGTGGCCACAGACACCGATCTGGGAGGAGACGCTCTCCAAGCTGGACTTCGTTGTATGCATCGACCGATATCTCACGGCGGACGCCCGCTATGCCGACGTGGTACTGCCGGCAACAACGATGTTCGAGATCGACTCATACATGACGTACGGACCCATCTTCCGTATACGGGAGAGGATCATCGAGCCGGTCGGGGAAGCTCGCAACGACTATCTGATCATGGCGGAGCTTGCCCGCAGACTTGGGCACGGTGATCTCTTCCCCACGACAGAGGACGAGATGATCCGTCAGGCACTCGACGGATCCGGGTACACCATGGAGGAAGTGAGAGAAGCGGGCGGCTCGGTGAAGCTGCCAACACCCATGATGGAATACAGGAAGTGGCAGAAGGGCGGATTGCGCCCCGACGGCGCCCCCGGCTTCGCCACACCGACAGGAAAGTTCGAGATCTGGTCCACGATCCTCGAGGACTACGGCTACGAGCCACTCCCCAAGTACACAGAGCCTGTGGAGGGACCCATCGCTGCTCCGGAAGTGGCCGAGGACCATCCCCTTGTCTTCAACTCGGGAGCACGACCTCAGAATGACTTCCGGTCCCAGCACCACGGGATCCAAGGCCTCGTCAAGGACAGCCCCGAGCCAATCGTCGAGATCAACACCGAGGACGCTGCCCAACGCGGAATCGACACAGGGGACCTCGTCGAGGTTTCGACACGGCGCGGCGCAGTGCCCTTCCGCGCCAGGGTCACAGACGGGATTGTCATGGGCGCCATCGAAGCCAACATGGGTGGAGGAACCGCAGTTGGGCCGGAGTCCTGGCAGAAATGGAACGTCAACGATCTCACCGACCTCGGTAACTACGATGAGATTTCCGGATTCCCCGTCTACAAGGCGCTCCTGTGCGAAGTGGTCAAGCTCGAGGACGCTACCGAGGCAACGCAGCGGACCGCTCAGGTCCACGTCACCGACGCTGCCCGATTACGTGTCGAGCCCCGCCCCCTGGGACCCCGCACCTATCTCGACAACAATGCCACCACTGAGGTCGCCGACGAGGTACGCATCGCGATGGAGCCCTATTTCGGGATCTCCCATGGAAACCCCTCGAGCATCCACCGAACCGGTCGAGATGCCCGGCAGGCAATCGTCAAGGCACGTCGCCAGATCTCCGGACTGATCAACGCCCGCCCCCGAAGCATCATCTTCACCGGCGGCGGCTCTGAGGCGGACAATCTTGCTCTCAAGGGCGTGGCCTTTGAGTATGCGGACAAGGGTCGCCACCTCATCACAACCAGCACGGAGCACCCAGCCGTCCTCCAGACGGCAGCCTTCCTGGAACGCATCGGGTACGACGTCACATACCTCGAGCCAGACGAATGGGGTCGCGTCGACCCAGAACACCTTGAGATCGCGATACGGGACGACACGATCCTGGTGTCGATCATGATGGCAAACAACGAGGTCGGCACGATCCAGCCGATCAGGGAGCTGTGCAGCGTGGCCCACAACGCGGGAGTGCTCTTCCACACCGACGCGGTGCAGGCTGTGGGCAAGATCCCTGTGGATGTCGAGGAACTCAACGTCGATCTGCTCAGCATGGCCGCTCACAAGTTCCACGGCCCAAAAGGAGTTGGGGCGCTCTACGTCCGCAAAGGCATCGAACTCGAGGCACTCATCCACGGCGGAAAGCAGGAACGGGAGCTGCGGGCCGGCACAGAGAACGTTCCGGCAATAGTGGGAATGGGCAGGGCTGCGGACCTGGCACCCGGATGGGTTGCAGACCGCGGTCGCCTGACAGGGCTACGAGACAGACTCGAGGAGGGAATCCGCGGGCTGATACCCGGTGCGGTTATCAACGGGCACCCAGCCGACCGGCTGCCGAACACCCTCAACCTCACTCTCCCCGGGCTTCGTGGCGAGTCCCTTGTGGTTGCCCTCGATCAGCATGGTATCGCCCTCTCCTCGGGGTCGGCATGCAAGACCGGGAACCCCGACCCAACCCACGTGCTCATCGCCATGGGCAAATCACCCGAATCGGCACACTGCGCGGTGCGGTTCTCGCTGTCCCACCACACGACCGAAATGGACATCGACGCCACCGTGGAAGCCCTCTCCGAGGTACTCGAAGAAATGGAGACCGCCGTTCGATTCCTCTCGTGCAAGTGATATGCCAACGCCAAGGGTCCCCATCGGCTCGAAGGTCGCCCACCACCGTCCAAGATCCATCGCCGTCCAAGGGTCGGTGAGCCCCGCTTCGAATCCCGCGTGGTAACTCGAGCTCGGCCAAGCCATCTGATGGATCGACCGAGCTGCGCGATCAGGAGCCCACGGCGTCGAACGTCGCCAAGATGACATCGAGAGCTTCGAGATCGGCTTCGGTGACGATCTGGATCTGGATGAGAACCGCAAACTGGGCGTTGTACGGATAGGCCTCGAGAACAACCAGTGACGTATCGGTGCCACCGCAGTTCACCCAGAGGTCATATGCACCTGTGTAGACGGCGTCCTCATAGTCGAATCGGCCGTCGAAGCCACACTCATCTGAGAACTCCCAGCTGTCGAGCAGGTCACCGGCTTCTGTCTCTTGATACAACATCTCTGAAATGCCGAAGAACACGCCAGGTGTGCTCCAGGTGCTGTAGAAGCCATCAAGGTCTGGCGCGGCGGCGATGGCATTGCCGACCAATTCTCCACCGATCTCCCAATTCCGGCCATCGATGTCGAACCAGGTTGTGGGAATCCTCATGAGAATGGCGCCGTCGTTGTCATAGACGTCGGTGTATTCGTACACCACACCGGTGTCGACGCCAACCTCGTCCCCGAGTTCCTCGACGAACGAGAACGCGAGCTCGAGCGGGCCGTCGCCGTTGAGTATCCCTTCGAGCACCTCGCCGGTGTCGAAGCGGAGGATCTCGACCACCATCGGATCGCCGCTGTCCCGACTGCGAAGAATGTCGCAATAGTCCGCCTTGGTCCCGTCCGTTGCCAGTACGAGGCCCTCCATCTTGGTGATGATGTCGCCACCCTTGATTCCGAGTTCGGCAGCGGGCGACCCGGATTCGACACCGGACACCCAGATACCGGAATACTCACCGTCCCAGAACGCAGATCCGTTGACACCGATGGAGTTCACGTCGTTGCCATCCATCAGATCGGCGATCACGTCCAACGCCTCGTCGCGGCTGATCGCCTCGTTGATGTCGAACTCCATCGCGACCGCGTAATTGATACCAATGACCTTGCCGTCTGTGGTGACGAGCGGACCGCCGGAATTGCCGGGGAGTATCTTGGCCGTATGCTGGATCACCGAATCGACCGACGCCCAGTTCGTCTCGCCGTCGGCCTTCTCCTTCGAGATGATTCCTTCCGTGACGGTGTACTCGGGATCGCCGAGCGGGAACCCCGCTGCGTAGATGTCGGTCCCCGCAACGATATCCCCTTCGAACCAGTCGAGATAGGGGAATCCGCCACCATCGATATCGATCACAGCAAGATCGGAGCACTCAGAAACAGCGACGATCTTGGCGTTGAGTGGCTCACTCTCACCTTCGACGAAGACCTGGAGGAACGCTGCACCGGTGACCACATGGTTGTTGGTCACGGCGAGACCGCTCGGATCGATGAAGAAGCCCGACCCCGACCCGGCTACGTTGTTCACAGCGCCAGCCACGGGGTCCACGAAGCTGCCCTCGGCCACGATGCGAACAACCGCACTTCTGACATCCGTGAGCCCGGAAGCGGCACCGGACTGCTCCGTCGAGGTGGTCGTCACGGCCGTGGTTGTCGACGTCGTGCCGGCTGTGATCGTCGTCACCGGGTCGCCGGCGTCATCGCCGCCGCATGCCGCAACCAGCATCGCAATCGAGATCAGGAGCACGATGTGTCGTCGAGCACCAAGTGCCATAGTCGTCACCTCCAGGTTGGTTTCCACGATAGTGCATCATCCATCCCGCAGACTTGCACACAGGGAATGATGGGAGAATCGAATACCCGAAGTCCGAAGACCGAAGTCCGAGAACTGTGGTACGTACTTCCCAGTAGGTTCCGTCACTTCTCCTCGCACACCACCGAACTCATCAACACGCCCCTCTGACATTTGAAGTTCCGGATACGCCAACGCCGCTCTACGGGTTGTCGAAATCTGCCTTGGGTCCAAGGTAGTACCACCAGTTCAGGATCAAGCAAACGACGTAGAAGGCAGCAAACGCGTAAAGTGCAATCTCAGGGGTTGCGTTCCTGATCTGCTCACCGAACTCCTGGGGGACGACGAACGCACCGTATGCGGCAACCGCAGATGTCCAACCCAGCACCGGCCCGGCTTGCTCCCGATCGAAAACGATCGCGATCGTGCGGAACGTGGAACCGTTGCCGACTCCGGTGGCTGCAAACAGCACGAGGAAAAGTAGGAAGAACGGGATGAAGAAGTCCTCCGGTGTCTCTGACTGGTAGGCCTGCTTCATGAAGTAGGCAACCCCGAGGGCGCTGGCAATCATCGTGACCGCGACCCACTGGGTCACCTTTGCTCCACCGACCTTGTCCGAGACCCACCCACCAACCGGGCGAATGAACGCGCCGATGAACGGGCCCATCCAGGCGAATGCAAGTGCAGATGGGCCGTTCGGATTGACGATGTCATGCGTCAACACCCCGTCGACCATCACATGCTGGAATCCGAAGATGACCTTGATGGCGAGGGCGAAGCCCGCTGAATATCCGATGAAGCTACCGAACGTCATCGTATAGATGACGCTCATGATCCAGGTGTGCTTGTTGCCGAAGATCCTGAATTGGCGCTCGAGATTCGGCTTGATGTCACCTCGCAACTGCTTGAGGAGCATGACCGTCGCAAAGATCACCAGGATGATGGTTGGGTACTTCGCCCAGGTCCACCCCAGGCCAACCGGGGATGGAAGGATGATGAACAATCCCGCAACGGCAGGAATCAAAGCCAGCCCCAACATGCCGCTGATCTTCCCGAACGAGTTGGCAGGCGATCCGATGTTCGGAGACACGTGTTCGGCGCGGATGTTGTCCATCTTGAACCAGGAAAGGAACGCAAGGGGGATGAGGATCACAAGCCACACGAACCCAGCGTTGTGGATCCATGTCTCCGTTCCCGCAGGAATCTTCCCGAATATCCAGCCCGAAGTGGTTACGAGTTCCAAGCCTGCGCCGAAGATGCCCAGGGTCATCACGAGTGGTATGAGAATCTGCATGGTCGTAACGCCGGCATTGCCAAGACCTGCGTTGAGACCGAGCGCAAGACCTTGGCTCCTCTTGGGGTAGAAGAAGCTGATGTTGGACATGGACGATGCGAAATTCCCGCCACCGATGCCCGACAGGATGGCAAGCACCTGGAAGACCCACAGCGGCGTGTCCTGAGACAGAAGAGCGAAGCCCGTTCCTGCAGCAGGAATCATCAGGAGCGCCGTCGTGAAGAAGATCGTGTTGCGGCCACCCGCAATGCGAATCAGGAAGCTACTGGGGATCCGCAAGGTGGCACCGGTGAGACCAGCGATTGCAGACAACGTGAAGAGTTCGCCCGTCGTGAAAGGGAAACCCAGGTTGAGCATCTGGACGGTGATGACACTCCAATAGAGCCACACCGCAAACCCACACAAGAGGCTTGGGATGGAGATCCACAGATTCCGGCTGGCGACCTTCTTGCCGGTCGTCTCCCAGAACTCCTCGTTCTCAACATCCCACTCGTAGATATCGGCCATTCGTGTCCTCTCCAGAATCCAAGCCGCCGAACCGCGCCAAATCTCGAGACCGCTTCGGGCTACTGACTCATCTCAGAATGCTCATTTCGCTTTCGTCTAGGCCTCCAGCTTCCCCTCCGCGTCGTGGACGAACTCTGCTTCGAAGGATCCCTCCGGCTCCTCGAGCATGAACAGGGTCACTACGAAGCTGATCAGGGCTCCGCCAGCCAGAATGAAGAAGAAGGTTCTGGAGTCCACCAGTGAGAAGAGGACGAGGTAGATCACGGCCCCGACATTGCCGTAGGCACCAGCCATGCCCGCGATCTGGCCGGTCATCCGTTTGTTGATCATCGGTATAACGGCGAACGTCGCGCCCTCGGCTCCCTGTACGAACACCGATGCGAAGACGGTGATGACTACGGCCATGACCAACCACCACACCCCGTCGAAGGTCGGCACGACCTCGCGGAGACCGTCCGAGGTCACCACGCCACTCCACTTGCCTATGAACGCCATGAGGAAGAAACCGACCGAGATCCCGATCATGTAGATCAACATCGTCCGCTTCCTGTTGGACATGCGGTCCGAGAGATATCCGCCCAATGGGCGAGCTCCGAGGTTGACAAACGCAAACGAAGCCGCAACGACCCCGGCAACCGTGGCGGTGACAATCGTGTTGCCAGAATCATCCGTCAGAGGTTTGAAGACACTCTCGTAGAAGGCAGGGAGCATCGAAACCACCGCCAACTCGGCCCCGAAGTTGGCGAAGTAGGTTGTGTTCAGCGCAGCGACACTCGCCCAGTGATATTTCTCGTCTTCGGGAACCCCTGCCCGCAGGTATGGCAGGTTGATCTGAAGCGTCTTGACGACATGACCGATGTAGACGACCAAGAGGATGCCGTAGATGATCACCAAACCAGAGGATGACAGAACCGGCTCCCCATCGATCTCCACGTTGCCGACCCTCCACGCCAACACCATGAGCGCACCCACGAGTGGGAAAGACATGACGAGGTACATGATGAGGTCTCCATAGGAGGTGACGATCATCGGTTCCGTCTTCTTCGACTTGTGGAGATGCTCACCTTCAGGCACATCCCGGACCAAGAAGTAGTACATGACGCCGTAGATGCCCATGACGATTCCGTTGGCTGCCATCGCCCAGCGCCAGGCATCGTCACCGAGCCCGAACCAGTCGCCCAGGAAGGTGATAGCGAACCAGGGCAGCGTCATTGCAGCGAACGCCGAACCGAAGTTCCCCCAACCCGCATAGAACCCCTCAGCCCGTCCTATGTACTTCGGCGTGAACCATTGGGCGACCATCTTGATCCCGATGACGAAACCGGCGCCAACCGAACTGAGCACGAGGCGGGCGATCAGCAGCTGCACGAACGTGCCTGCAAATGCGAACGCCACCGCGGGAATCGCCATGACGATCATCAACCCTGTGAACACAACTCGCGAGCCGTAACGATCAATGAGGGCGCCGACGATGATCCGAGCGGGAATAGTCAGAGCAACGTTCGCGATCAGCAGAATCTTGATGTGCTCATCGGTGAGCCAACCGACCGAATCGAGCATGGTGGTCGCCAACGGTGCCAGGTTGAACCACACGTAGAACGTCATGAAGAACGCGATCCACGTGTAGTGGAGTGTTCTTATCCGCTCCTGACCGAAGTCGAGTAGCTTCGGCGGTACTTCGGTAGCAGTGGGATGGTCGCCCTGGCTCATGGACCAGGTCTTGCCTCACTCGAGGTTCGTGTCTTCTCCCGGTTCCAGACCACCACCTGGTAGGGGCGCCACAGGTAGGTGATCGGCCAGATGACCGCATGCACCAGTCTCGTGAATGGGAACACCGCAATGAGGAGGAACCCGCCGAGAATGTGGATCTTGACCACCCATGGCAGTGTCGTCACGGTTGCCGCATCGGGTTGGAGCTTGACAAGGGACACGAGCCAGGGTGCAGCTGTGTGCAGGTACCAATCCGCCCCCCAGCGGAAGAAGAGGGCCACCCAGAAGCCGAGCGCAACCTGGGCGAGCAACAGCACGAGCAGCAACCAATCTGCCGGGGTTGTCACAGAGCGAACCCTCGGCGTCGTCAGGCGCCGGACGACGAGCAGACCGAGTGCGAAGACGGCCATGAGTGCCAGTGCCAGGCCGGTGACCTCGAGGATATAGAGACGGATCGGCGCCGAGATCAGGGATGCCCAAACCGAGGGAACCAGCGCAGCGAAGAAGTGGGCAGCCAGGATGATCAGGATCGCATAGTGCCAGGGCGCAGATCCCCAGCTGAGCATGCGGTTCTCCAGGAACTGTGATGACTGGGATGAGT
>QMQC01000052.1 GCA_003648875.1 Actinomycetota bacterium | reverse complement strand
GGACGGATCGAGCAACGCATGATGGAGATGATGCAGGCTCAGCAGTTGCTGGTTGGCAAGGTGGACACGGTCTCCAAGCAGCAGGTCGAGTCTGCAAAGGCTGTGACGGACACCGTCAGCAGATCCCAGGCCAACCTCAGCCAAACGCTCGGCGAGCGCCTGGCCAAGGTCGAAACCGAAATGAGCAAGAACCTTGCTTCATCGTCCAAGGAGACCGCTGAATCCCTGGCCGGCCTGAAGGAGCGCCTTGAGACGATCGACAAGGCCCAGGACAACATCAAGGCTCTCTCTGAGCAGGTTGTGAGCCTGCAACATGTCCTTGACGACAACCCTGCCAGAGGTGCCTTTGGTGAGGTCCAGCTGGCAGACATCGTTGAGAGCATGCTTCCATCGTTTGCCTACCAGATGCAGGCCATGCTCCTCAACGGCAAGCAGGTCGACTGTCTCATCAAGCTGCCCGACCCTCCCGGCCCCATCTCGGTGGATGCGAAGTTCCCGCTCAAGGCCTACCAGGAATTGCTTGCGGCGGACAACCAGATCGATCGCGACAAGGCTGGCAAGCAACTGGCGAACGACACCAAGAAGCACATCAAGGACATCGCCGAGAAGTATGTCGGGCAGGCGATCGACGACGACACATCAACCGCGGAGAACGCGCTCATGTTCATACCATCGGAAGCCGTGTACGGGGAGCTCCATGCAAACCACCCCTCGGTGATCGCTGAGAGTCACAGACGCAAGGTCTATCTTGTTTCACCGACAACCCTCATGGCGACCCTGACAACGGTGCGCGCGATTCTGCGTGATGTGGAGATGCGAAAACAGGCTTCGGTCATCCAACGTGAGGTCAGCGTTCTTCTCACGGACATAGGCCGCTTGAACACCCGGGTGTCGAGTCTCGACAGACACTTCGACCAGGCAGCACGTGACATCGAGGACATCAAGAAGAGTTCCACGAAGATCGTCAGCCGCGGAGACAAGATCGAGAGCCTCGACCTCGGCGATTCCGACCCCCAACCTGCCGCGCTCGACTCGGGTGACGCAAGCGACACGTCCCCCCTGAAGGGAGGACGGGTCTAGGGCATCGGCCGAACTCTCCTCCAAACGTTGCACTTATCTGTCGCCCTCACCTATACTGGCGTCATTCCCCGCCAGGCAACCCGTTCGAGGTTCGCGTAGTGGGGTGTCCCCAGCGGCATTGACGCTTCGAGCCTCATGACGCTGTGTTCCAGGCCATGCGCCATCTGATCCACCATCTCGAAAGGGGCACTCACGAGATGAGTACACCTAGGGCCAAACTCCAGGAGTTCAAACTCCCCGCACTACGCGATCTCGCGACATCAGTGGATGTCGCACACGATGGGCTCCAGAAATCGAAGCTGATCGATGCGATCCTCGACTCTGAGAAGTTCGATCCGTCGACGATTCCCGAGGAAGCACCGGTCGTGACATCGTCCGAACCGAAAGAGGAATCCGGTGGCGAC
The DNA here is from genome assembly GCA_003648875.1 of Actinomycetota bacterium. Taxonomy (GTDB): domain Bacteria; phylum Actinomycetota; class Acidimicrobiia; order Spongiisociales; family UBA5794; genus B3-G11. Next base: position 7,218 of record QMQC01000052.1, on the reverse strand, counting down.
CGCAGCGACGGCTTCCAGAGCCGCGACGGTTCCCGTGACGATCGCCAAGGCGGTCGGAACCGGAATCGGAGCCGAAACCGAAACCGCAGCCGGAGCCGTGAGCCGATCGACGAATCAACTCTCGAGGTGCGTGAAGGCATTCTCGACATCCTTCCCGAGGGCTACGGATTCCTGCGTTGCAGCGGCTACCTGCCGGGTGAGAAGGACGTGTATGTCGCCGCAAACGTGGTTCGCAAGGCCCATCTCCGCAAGGGCGACATCGTCTCAGGTCCGATACGCCCGGCCAGGGCACAGGAGAAGTTCCCAGCACTCGTGCGCCCCCTCAAGGTGAACGGTGTTGACCCAGAGGAAGCTCAGGGTCGCCGAAAGTTCTCGGCGCTCACGCCGCTATTCCCTGACGAGCGACTCCGTCTCGAAGTCGACGGATTCCCGGACCTCATGATGGCTCGGATCATCGACATGATTGCTCCGATCGGCAAGGGACAGCGCGGACTCATCGTGTCCCCACCGAAGGCAGGCAAGACGACGGTCCTCAAGGACATCGCTGCTTCGATCACGGCGAACAACCCGGAGTGCCACCTGATGGTTGTCCTCGTGGACGAGCGTCCCGAAGAAGTCACAGACATGCAGCGGTCCGTCAAGGGCGAAGTGATCTACTCCACGTTCGACCGTCCAGCCGAGGAGCACACACAGGTGTCCGAGCTTGCCATCGAGCGTGCAAAGCGGCTTGTCGAGATGGGTCAGGACGTTGTGATCCTCCTCGATTCGATCACGAGGCTGGCTCGTGCACACAACCTCGCAACACCCGCATCGGGCAGGATTCTGTCCGGTGGTGTCGACTCAACTGCTCTGTACCCGCCGAAGCGGTTCTTCGGTGCGGCCCGGAACATCGAGGAAGGTGGAAGCCTCACGATCATGGGCACCGCCCTCGTAGATACGGGGAGTCGCATGGACGAGGTCATCTTCGAAGAGTTCAAGGGCACTGGCAACATGGAAGTCCATCTTGATCGCAAGCTTGCGGACAAGCGGATCTATCCAGCGATCAACATCGAGATGTCAGGCACGCGTCGTGAAGAACTGCTCTTCGATCCCGCGGAACTCCAGGAAGTCTGGAAGCTCAGACGGGTATTGCTTGCTCTCGAGGCTGGAGCGGCCCTCGAGCTGTTGATCGACCGCCTGAAGACGACGAAATCGAACGCCGAGTTCCTACTCACCATCGCCAAGAGCGGTCAATAGGAACCTGCAGGTCGAAACCACTATTGTTCCCAGATAACAACCAGGAGACCCCGTGAAGACCGATATCCACCCGAACTACCGTCCGGTCGTGTTCCAGGACACATCGTCAGATCTTGCTTTCCTCACCAAGTCGACGATCGATACGTCCGAGACGATCGAATGGGAAGACGGCAACACGTACCCGTTGGCAAAGGTCGAGATCAGCTCCGCAAGTCACCCGTTCTACACAGGCAAGCAGATCCTCGTTGACACCACCGGTCGTGTCGAACGGTTCCGCAAGCGGTACGGGAACACTGCAGCCAAGGCTGCTCCCGAGCCTGCTCCCGAGTCCGTGGCCAAACCCGAAGCTGAAGCCGACGCTGAGTCCGCGCCTGAGGCCGACGCTGAGGCCGAAGCTGAGGCGTAGATGAGCCGATCCCCTGGCGCGTCCGTCGGCGGCCAGGCGGTCATCGAGGGCGTGATGATGCGTGCCCCGGACGCCTGGGCAGTAGCCGCGCGGCGCCCGGACGGAGTCATCGAGGCAAAGCGAAACGAACTGCCTGCTCTCACTTCGCGGAACCCGCTCGCCAAGGTGCCCTTTCTGCGTGGTGTCTTCGTCCTCATCGAGGCGATGACTCTTGGATTCCGAGCGCTCTCCTGGTCGGCTGAGAAGTCGGGCGAGGAGGGCGAGGAACTGGGCCGCAGGGAGATCATCGTCACAATGGTCGTGGCCGTCATCGCTGCGCTGGCGATCTTCGTCATCGGCCCCGCATTCGCGGCGAACTGGCTGAAGGATCTTCTGGGAGGCAACTCGCTTCTCTTCGTCGTGCTCGATGGAGCACTCAGGATCGGACTCATCGTCGCCTACATCTGGTTGATCGGTCGCTCGGCCGAGATCCAACGCGTCTTTCAGTACCACGGTGCAGAGCACAAGACGATCCATGCGTATGAGAGCGGTGATCCACTCGATATCGCTTCGATCCAGAAGTACAGCCCCCGCCATCCCCGGTGTGGGACGTCTTTCATCATCATCGTTGCGATGGTGGCCTTCGTCGTGTTCCTCACCCTTGCGCCGCTCCCATTCCAGTGGCAGTTCGCGGCACGTATCCTGCTCATCCCCTTCATCGCCGGTATCTCGTATGTGGTGCTCTAGGCCGCATCCGGGCATCGGTGGCTTGCTTGGGCCTCGAAGCCCGGTATCTGGATCCAGGGGATCACGACAAAGGAACCGTCGGACGACCAGGTCGAGGTTGCGGTGGTCTCACTGCTTGCAGCCCTCGCTCCCTCCGATGTCGACGAGGTCAAGTCGAGGGGCGCCGTCGTTCCTGCAGCGCTTGTTGCTGAGTACGACCTGGGCGGGACCGATGGATGACAATCTGCGCTTGCGTCTCGGGGCGACCGAGGCAACATTCGAGGAGACGCTCGTCCAACTCATCGATCCGGACGTTCTTGGTGATCAGAACCGCTACCGCGAGGTCTCAACGAAGCACGCTGAGCTGAAATCGGTCGTCGATGTGTACCGAAGGTATCTCGAGGCTGAGCAGGAGATCGAGGAGGCGAGCGAACTGATCGATGACGAGGACGACGCCGAGATGGTCGACTATCTCAAGGACACGATCTCCGAGCGCACCGCGCAGCTGGCGGAGCTCGAAGCGGAGCTCCAGATGCTTCTCGTCCCCAAGGACCCTGACGACGACAAGGATGTGATCGTTGAGATCCGGTCCGCTGCAGGCGGCGATGAAGCCGCTCTGTGGGCCGGGGACCTGTATCGCATGTATGAACGTTTTGCGGAGCGATCCGGATGGACGATGGAATCCATCAATGTTGCTCCGAGCGATGGCGGCGGAATCAAGGAAACGACCTTTGCGGTCAAGGGCAAGGGCGCGTACGCACGTTTCAAGTACGAGGCGGGCCCTCACCGTGTTCAACGGGTCCCAACGACGGAGTCCCAGGGCCGGATCCATACCTCGATGGGCACCGTTGCGGTGTTGCCTGAGGTGGAAGCTGTGGAGGTCGATCTCAACGAAAACGATCTGATCGTCGAGACGATGCGGTCGCAGGGTCCTGGTGGCCAATCGGTCAACACCACGGACTCCGCCGTGCGCCTGACACACAAGCCGACCGGCATAGTCGTCTCATGCCAGGACGAGAAATCCCAGCTCCAGAACAAGCTGAAGGCCATGCGCGTGCTGCGTGCAAGGCTCTACCAGATCCAGCTCGATGAGCAGATGGGGGAGCGAGCCTCAGTCCGCAGATCACAGGTCGGCACCGGTGATCGGTCGGAGAAGATCCGGACATACAACTTCAAGGAGAACCGCGTCACGGATCACCGAATCGGTCTCACGGTGCATTCGCTGCCCGCAATCCTCGACGGTGACCTCGAGGGCCTCCATGCTGCGTTGATCGCCGACGACGTTGCCCGAAGGCTCGCAGAGGAAGTGTGACCGGTGCGGTCACGAGATGTTCTCTCTGCTGGTGAAGATCTACCCGAACATGAGACCGTCAGGTTGCTCGTAGCAGCAACAGGACGAACGAGATCCGACGTGCTCCTGGGATTCGACGTCTCTTCGGAAGACCGCGACAAGTTCTGGTCGTACCTGGAGCGCAGACGTGATGGTGAGCCACTCCAGTACATCGAGGGAGCGGTGCCCTTCGGATCGGTTGAAATCCAGGTCGACGACCGCGTGCTGGTTCCGAGGCCAGAGACCGAGTACCTCTTCGAGTTGGTGACGGCGCTCGCTGAAGATCCGGCTGTGATCGTCGACCTCTGTACGGGAAGCGGGAACCTCGCCCTCGCCCTGGCAGCGTTCTTCGTCGACGCCGAGGTGTTTGCGGTGGATCTCTCGCCGGAAGCTGCAATCGTCGCACGAGGGAACGCCAAGTCGAACGACCTCGACATCCATGTCCTCGTCGGTGATCTGTTCGATCCGCTGCCCGATTCGCTCAGAGGTCGCGTGGATCTCCTCGTGTCCAACCCACCGTATCTCGCAGCCGGCGAGGTTGCGGGTCTTCCGGCCGACGTATCGGCGGAACCCGAGATGGCGCTCGTTGCAGGGCCAAAAGGCGATGAGATGCTTTCGCGTATTGCCCGACAGGCCGAGGACTGGCTTGTGCCTGGGGGCTTGATCGCCTGTGAGATATCCGAGTTCCATGGGGATCGAATTGCTGAAATCTTCGAACGTTATGACGCGAGGATCAGACAGGACCTGACGGGACGGGATCGTTATGTCATCGGAACGTCCAGATTCGGGTAGCGTTGCATCGACCGCACCGGGAGGGTGAATGGACGTTGCTGCTGCAGCGAGAGCCATCAAACGAGGCGAGATCGTCGGTGTCCCGACCGACACCGTCTACGGAATAGCAGTCGACCTCTACGACGAGGCAGCTCTCGACCGCTTGTACGAACTGAAGGGTCGCAACGACGGGAAGCCCATCGCGATCCTCGTTGCATCCCTGGAACAGGGGCTCTCAATCGGGGCAATGACCGATCGTGCCCTCGAGTTGGCCGATCGTCACTGGCCGGGCGCAGTGACCCTGGTCGTGCCTCGCCTCGACACCGCTCCGGGCTGGCTTGGTGACAAGAAGCGTCGCACGGTCGCGCTTCGGTGTCCTGACCATCCCGTAGCACTGGAACTGCTCGAGTTGACCGGTCCGCTCGCCGTGACTTCTGCCAACAAGGCGGACGACGAACCGGCTCGGACCGCGGAGGAAGCCGAGTCGATATTCGATGGTGAGGTCCTGACGTATCTACCGGGTGAAGCCGGTGGAGGAAGTCCGTCGACGCTCGTCGATCTGACGCAGCCCGCTGAGGTTGTTCTGCGGATGGGGCCGATTCGTCCGTGACGCGAGGCACCTGGCCGGCCATAGGCGTTGGGACCCTGATAGCCGCACTAGGCCTGTGGTTCGGGCTGTTTGCAGTCCAGACAAGCCGGATGACAGGTGTTGCCATCATCTCGATAGGCATCATCTTTGCGATGTACGGCATGGTCGCGTTCAGCGGGGTCGACGACCCCGGCACGGTCGCATTTCACTCGGCACTGTACGCGATCGTTACGGCATCCATGTTTGTCGTGCTGTTCACGGTCACCGAATCCCCTTCGTACGTCGTTGCCGCTCCAACCATGGCGATCGGGGTCGGCGGAGCCATCGGCCTCCCGCCCGAAGGGAACCCGTTTCGAACGCTCACCCGCGTCGCTGGGGCAGCGCTTGTGACTGTCATCGTCGTTCTTGTCTACTGGGTCGATCACACCGTCTTCGCCCTGATTGCCCCACTGGTCACGTTACCGTCCGTGGGCCTTGCTGACAGGATGTTCGACAGGGGCACAGCTGTCGTGGCTGAGCCAACCGACTAGATTCTTCTGAACAGAACTCACAAGGGAACTGAATGACTGACATGAAACCGCTCGCTGAAGCGGACCCGACCCTCGCCGCGCTCATCGCCAAGGAAGCACATAGGCAGCGATCGAAGATCCAGCTGATCGCCTCAGAGAACTTCACCAGCTACGCGATCATGGAGACATCGGGGTCGGTTCTGGCCAACAAGTACTCCGAGGGATATCCGGGGCGCCGCTACTACGAGGGCTGTGAAGTCATCGATGAGATCGAGACCCTCGCGATCGAACGGGCGAAGAGCCTCTTCGGGGCAGAACACGCAAATGTCCAGCCCCACGGGGGATCCCAGGCGAACATGGCTGCGTATCTCTCAGTTCTCGAGCCCGGAGACACGATCCTCGGCATGCGCTTGGACCAGGGAGGTCACCTCACCCACGGGTCGGCCGTCAACTTCTCCGGACAGCTCTTCAACTTCGTTGCATATGGTGTTGATCCCGATACCGAGCTCATCGACATGGAGGAAGTCCGCAAGGTTGCGCTCGAGCACAGGCCGAAGATGATTATTGCCGGGTACTCGGCATATTCGCGGATGATCGATTGGTCCGTATTCAGAGAGATTGCCGATGAAGTAGGCGCAATCTTCCTCGTTGATGCCGCCCACATCATCGGCCTCATCGCTGGTGGTGCTCACCCGAATCCGGTGCCGCACGCCCACATCGTCACCGCAACCACGCACAAGACCCTCCGAGGTCCCCGGGGCGGGTTGATCCTTTCAACGGAGGAGTACGCCGAGGTTATCGACAAGGCTGTGTTCCCCTTCGCACAGGGCGGCGCCATCAACCACCAGATCGCAGGAAAGGCTCATTGTTTCAAACAGGCGGCTGAACCGGCATTCGCCGATTATGCGACCCAGATCGTTCGCAATGCCTCTGTTCTTGCCGATGCCATGATCGAGTCAGGCGCAAGGGTCGTGGCCGGCGGAACAGAGAACCACATGTTCCTAACCGATGTCAGATCCATCGACGAGGATCTGACTGGGAGAGAAGCAGGGATCCTCCTCGATGAGATGGGGATCACACTCAATCGGAATTCGATTCCGTTCGATCCACGGCCACCGTTCATCACTTCGGGAATCCGAATCGGAACGCCATCGGTCACAACCGCTGGGATGAAACAGGAGCAGATGGTCGTGCTTGGTCGTGTGATCGTTGAGATCCTCCGCCACCGTCAGGACCCATCGGTCCTCGATGAGTTCCGCGACATCGTGAGCGAGCTCATTGAAGGGTTCCCGGCGTACCCCGTTGAATTCAACGGATTCGTGTAGGGCTCGCCGCGGCTCACCAAAGGACGCGATTGCAATTGGGGACGCGCGGTGATGTATCGTTATCGCCTTGATCAGGACGTCGTGAGAGAGCACGGACTTTGAAGGAAACCACCCACAGATCCGAGATGATTCGCGGCTGGTCGGGTTCAGCCGACGTCTTCGGATCGATACTCGCAGGACTCCTCGTCGGGCTTGGTCTCGATGCGCTGTTCGGCACCGCACCGGCGTTCGTGGTCGGGTTCGTCGTCGTTGCAGCTATCGGGGCCTTCTACAAGTCGTATGCGGCGTCCGAGCAACTCGAAGAACTCGCCAGAGAAGCGTTGAGGGTCCGTGATGGACTTTGACGT
>QMQC01000051.1 GCA_003648875.1 Actinomycetota bacterium | reverse complement strand
GGGGCAACGGACTCGACCACATCAGCGGATACATTGGTTCGAGTTCTGTCCTTCCGGGCCCACATTTGCGAATTCGCGAGCCTTCGCAAACATCTGAACCTACATTTCGAGCGTTTCCTGGTACGACTGGAAGTTGCGGTCAGATGCAGCGTGGCAGATGGCTGGTCTCCAGTAGTGCGTACACCAGGGGGCGAGGCGAAACTCGCTGGGCTGTAGCCTACTGGCCATCAGGCCTTTGACCCATCGAGCCATCGCCCATTACTCCTCGAATGGGTACACGAAGCCCCAGTGTTGGCCGCCAGGTGGGAACCCGTAATACCACAGCGTCTGGAAGCCATCGGCCACAAAGTCTTCAGCGGTGCATGATGCTTCGTTCCAGGGCTCGATCTGGTCTGGCAACCCTGCACACTCGACGAGAAAGTTCTGCAGGATGAATTCGGCATTCCGCATGTCGACCGGGTCATCCGACACGTTGATCATCTCAACCACAGCGCAGTACGGCTCGCACGGTGAGACGCCAAGCTGAACCATTCCGGGTGCGTTCTCGCCGGACGGTGGCTCGTAGGCGGCCATGCAGTCGGACAAGAACTCAGTATTGTCGCTGGCCTCGAGTGCGAGCCACACTTCTCCGGCTCTGCCGGTCTTGATGTCTTCGAGGTTCTCCGCTCCGATGACGTCGGAGAGGCACTCTTCGGAGGCGACAAACTGGTTTGGCCACCAATCGGTTTCTTGCTCCAAGGTCCTCGAGGTTTGAAGAAGCGTCCCATCTAGCGGTTCGTGGCCTCGAGGACTTCCTTGATGAACCGTGTGGTCGCGTCCGAGGTGCAAGCAGAGCGGTCCAAGTGCGGAGAATGCCGACAGTTGGGCAGCCGCAGCTGGTCCACGGATCCCCCAAGCTGGCGAGAGATCGCATCGATCTGGGCCATGGTCCCGTACTCGTCCGCCTCTCCCTGGATCAGCAGTACGGGACACGTGACATCCGCGAGCACAGACTCGATGTTCCACGGTTCGAAATCCGGGTTCAGCCACACGTTGTTCCAGGTTTTGAACGTCGCCTCAGGGTCCCGGTGGTACCTCGCCATCCTCTGAATCAGGTCGGTATTCTCGAAGCGGTCTCGGGCAGCCCGGATCTCGGCCAGGCCGCTCGGTTCGGTGAAGACATGGGGAGCCAGTAACACCATGGCGGCCACGGGGTGGCGTGACGCATGGAGCAACGCGATCGAAGCACCGTCGGAATGCCCGACCAAGATAGGGTTCCGTGCGCCAACAGCCTCGATCAGCTCGGGCAGCACGACCAACGCCTCGTGGTCCATGAAGTCCACCGATCGCTCTTCACGCTGAACATCGGACCAACCGTGCCCATACCGGCTGTAGACGATGGCCCGCTCGGCACACGCATCGGCTATTTCGGTGGGGTATGACCTCCACAGATCGACGGATCCAAGACCCTCATGGAGGAACACGATCGACGCCGCTTCCTCGCCGGGGCCGATGGTACGGACGTCGAGGTCGCGGCCGTCGATGCGGAGAAGCTCGGCAAACCGAGAGTGACCGGTGACAGGATTCTGCATCGGGCAAGCCTAGGAGGGCAGGGCATAGCCTCGACGCCGGCCTCCGAGTCGTGGTCGACGAAGACATCCCTTTGATTGCAGGCCACGGTATTGCGTCGGCGGTCCGACATGCCCTGTTCGGCGCATTGGCGAGGCTCGATCATTTGGTGGTCCACGTCGAACCCGACGGCCCGAACTGCAACCCGGAACGCACTCTCACGACAGCGACGCATACGGATCAGCAGACTCATGTCTTGCGATGACGTACCACCAGTCAATGCGTAGCCGTCAGGCTTCGCTCACCGCGCGGGGAGGTGCGGGCCTATGTGTCGAGCATGCGGTAGTTGCCAACGAGTACCGCCTGCTGGGGGTTGGGGCCCTCGTCTTCAATGCAGCGGTCTCCGATGTCCTGTTGAAACTCGGCGAACGCCGCTATCGATCCGAGAGGGTTCGGGTCGGCTTCCACGTCGGCAATGTGGATGAATGTTCCGTCGGCCAGTCTGAAGGTTGCGTAGCGGACGCCGCCAGGGTCAGTCTCGGCCAACTCGGCGAAGACGGCCTCAACCAAATCTTGGTTCTCGTCTGCCCTATCTGACTTTGGGCGATACCTCACCACAATCGTGCTCATGACCGTCTCCTTCGCTAGGAATTGTTCCCGATGCCCGTGCAATGTAGCGGCGATCAATATGCCTTCGGCCGGTCGGGAGGGCCGGAAACATGTCGACTGACTCTGAAGTCAGCGCTCGATTGGCACCGGTATTGGCTCGAAAAGGGCGAAAACGCGATTGCCCCTGCCCTCGCTCAGGTATGGGTGGCCGTCGGCGAGATTCCTGGTTGTCCCGATGTCTGCATCAAGGCCAAACTCAGCGAAGCCGCTGTCGGCAACAGCGCACAAGCGGTGCTCCCAAGAGGAGTGGAACTACCTGATTCCCAAAGCGCTCATGGCTCTCTATGTCGCCGGGCCTACGACTGCGGACTCTTGCCATCCGACTTGGTGATTTCACTCAAGAGCCGAGCGGCGGTGACTGCGATCCATAGGAGCAGCGCTGAGACGAAGACCCGCTGGGCGATACCTGCAAGGTTCTGAGCGTCCAGAGCCTGGGTGGCGATGAACCAAACAAGGCCACCGATGGCGACGAATGCGGCACCTCGGGTGAAGCCTACGTGGGGCTGCCAAGTCGGGTCGTCGCGCCAGCGACGTGCCAAGACGAACATGCCGACGATCGCGGCGATAAAACCAACAACTCCCGTGATGTTGTGCAACAGACCAACGGTGGTTTCTCCCTTGCAACCGGCGTCACACGGCAGGAGACCATTGGCGATCGAGCTCAATAGCCCGAAGATGCCGATCAGAACAGGGCCGAGCAAGGGGGGTCCCAGCACCCGCGCCAATGCCCAGGCGAACCCGATCACCAGCACCCCGATCATGATGAAGTTGAGGTTCTGGAGCACCGCATACTCGGCTCCCTCCCCTCCGAGTTCGCTGATCTTCTGACTGGTGTGGCTGTATCCGTCGTAGAGGATTCCGCCGATGACCACCAAGCTTGCGAACAGGATCGGTCCGACCACGCCGCCCAGTGCTGCCAACCGTACGGCTCGGCTCGGCGGGCTCATTGTGGGCCTGCTTGCATCCATTATCCTTTCTCCTTCAATAGAGTAATACCTAATGAATATAGAACACTCTATCGAGTAGAGTGGAGTGATGTCAACCGACCGTACCTATCGATCGAGCTTGCGCGATGAACGGGCCCTCGAAACCAGGTCTCTCATCCGAAAGAGCGCTCGCAACCTGTTCACTGCAAACGGGTTCTCCGAGACGACCATCAACGAGATCGCCCAGAACGCCGGGGTCGCTCCGCAAACGATCTACGCGGTGTTCGGAAGTAAGAGCGGAGTCGTCGCCGCCATTTTTGAAGACCTCAAGGAAACGGCTGGCCAGGCCGCTCGGGTCGCCGAGATGGTTGCAGAAGAAGACCCACGCAAGCAACTCCGACTTTTTGTCTCTTGGATACGTACCCTCTTCGAGCAAGGGGCTCCCCTCATCCAAGCGGCGCTCGACGCCAGAAGCGCCCCCGACGTTGCCGCGCTGATCGACCGTGAAGACCAGAACCGCTATCGCGGCACCGGAGAAATCACCGAGATCTGGGCCAGGAAGGGTGCCCTGCGCGACGACCTCGAACAGGGTGAGGCCGCCGACCTTCTCTGGCTTCTCACGAGCGTCGAGCAATACCTACTCGCCACGGACAAGCTTGGCTGGAATGCCGACGAATACGAGAAGTGGCTCGGCGACCTCCTTGAACGCGAGCTCCTCGAGCCACGGTGAGCGGTAGGTGACCCGAAGGCGCCCGAAGATCCGCCGTCGATTCCATTTGTATCAAGCGACGGACCAAGCGAAGACTCCCGCAGGCTGATGGCAGACAACTCGACTGATCCCATCTCTCCTTGAGCTTCTTGGACACACTCATCAGCTCCTGAGGTGCGACCAAGGAAGAGAGGCGCGGGTGGCATCGGACATTCCAGTTCGTTAGCCTCGGTGGATGAGAATCGGACTCATTACCCAACTCCACGGCCGACCGGACGGGGACACGCCGACACCTTCGTGGGAGTCGATCAGTGCACGGGCGGCCACCGCGGAGGCGGTTGGCTTTGACATGTTTGTGTTCGAAGATGCGCTGTTGTACCGCGGCAAGGAGGCCACGGACGGTGTGTGGGAGTCTGTGTCGATTGCCGCAGCCGTCGCAGCGACAACGAGTCGCATCAACCTTGGGCCTTCGGTCGCCAACTCCCCGTATCGCTCTCCAGCGATGATGGCGAAGATCGCGGACACGATCGACGAGATATCGGGAGGCCGTTTCGTACTCGGCATCGGAGCAGGGAACACGGAAGACTCTGACTACGAAGCGTTTGGATTCCCAACCGACAAGCGGTATTCGCGCTTTGCGGAAGCGATTCAGATCATCCACGGCCTCCTCAAGAGCGGCGAAATCGATTTCGAGGGCGAGTTCTACACCGCCAAGAGAGCCGAACTGGTGCTGCGCGGCCCCCGCAAGGGGGGTCCGCCGATCAACATCGCTGCAGGTGGACCGAAGATGCTGCGGCTGGTCGCGAAGTACGCCGACGCGTGGAACTGGTGGGGGTGGGATGAGACGCTCGAGCAACTCAACGTGAGGCTCGCCCCGATCATTGGGCTGCTGGAACAGGCGTGTCAGGTCGAGGGCCGCGACCCACCCACGCTGGCACGAACTTTTGACCTGTACACCGTTGTACCGGAGGGCTTCGATGCTCATGGGCCGAAGGCTGAAGGTCTCGACATGAAACAACCCGTCACGGGCACGTCCGAAGATATCGCCGAGTTCATCCTCTCAGTCGGCAAGCTCGGGTTTGAAGAGGTACGGTGCGACGTCTTCCCGAAGACAACCGCGGCGGTGGAAGCCATGCAGCCCGTAGTGGAGATCGTCCACGCCGGCTGAACCGAAGCAGCTCTGGGATCGGGGAATACTCGGGATCGGAACACTCGTCAGTCAGCCCGACTGAGACCGAACTTGTTGCCGTCTGGATCTTCGAACTGTGCCCACCATCCTGAGGGAATCAGAATCGGTTCCTGTGTGAAATTGACACCACGGCCCTTCATCTCTGCCGTGGTCGCCCGGATGTCGTCGCAGAGGAAGACGATTCCCGAGTTGGTCCCGACTCGATCTTCGAGTCCAGGAGGTGTGAAGAGTGCCAGCACGGTCTTGGCTCCTGCCGGAGCTACCTCGATCCAGCGCAGCCCACCACCTGCCGGACCAAAGGGCGCGTCCTCGCGCAGCTCGAAGCCGAGCTTGTCAACGTAGAAGTCTCGGACGCGACGCTGGTCGCTGACGTAGACGGCGATCGTTTCGACGTGGGTGATCATGGTATGTCTCCTTGGCGTTCGTTGGCAGAAGAATCGACGACAAGGAAGTGTGCATTGCGGTTGTCGTCCATACGGGTCCGCACATGTCGATGAATCGACTCTAGCCCGACACCCAGCCAGCTATCCGTTGACGGAGAGGCGCATCATCGGTTTGTGTGGCGCTTTTCGCTGAACAACTTCGAACCCCAATCTTTCGAAGGTCGAGGCGAGACCGGTATAGACGGTGGATTCAGGTTTGATCTCGTCCGTGTCCCAGGGGTATGCCTCGAGGAAGCGGCCTCCGTGATCCCGGACGTGCCGGATGGCCGCCTTGATGAGGATCGTGGTGAGACCGTGATGTCTGTGAGCACTTCGGACGACGAAGCAGGGGAGCGACCACACACCGTCGATGTCGAGGTCGGTCCTGAAGAACCGGGAGTTCCCCAGACCAGGGAGTGACTGCCGCGGGACCACCCGGCACCAGGCCACAGGTTCCCCATCCAGATATGCAAGGAGACCGGGAGGTGGCCCGGCCTCGATGATGTCCAGGAACGCCTTTCGATTTGGCGCTGTTCTTCCACCCTTGGCGCCTTCCCCCCATGCCTTGGTTGTTGGAGCGGTCCAGTACATGCACCAGCAGCCGCCGATGCCGCCTACGCCGAGAACGGCGACGAGATCGTCGAACCGGTCGGGTGTAAGAGACTCAACCTCGTATCGATCGATCTTCACGCTGCACCCACTTCCTCCATCCTCTGACTCTATCGCGGTGCGCCATCGGTCACGGCAACGTTGCCGCCCCAGGATCGACCCACGCGAGAGCTCAGTTTCTGGTCATGAGACCTCTGACACGTCGGTCCGATGGAGGCCAGGAGTGCAGGCGAGGCGTATCCGGGTCCCGGACATGGACAGCGCCGTTTCAAGGGCACTCCTTCCAAGGGGAGCCCTTCGGATTGTCCGGCCCCACACCCCCGAGTCGGGTTACACTCGCCCCACCCAGCACTGTTGAGAGCGTTTCTTCCTGGAGGTTTCGTGCGAAGATCTTGGTTACCGGTCGCCTTCTTGTGGCTGGGTTACACCGCTCTCCTCGTTGCCCTCACGAAGTATGTGAACATACTTCCGGTGAAATGGGCCGAAGAGGCGCACGTCGTCGACGACGCCTTCCTTCTCTTGATGTACCTCGGGTCACCCGTCATGGCAATTGTCCTCGCGGTCATGACGTGGGGTGCGATCGACTGGCGTTCCGATGGAGCTGACAGGGAGGATGGTCCGAACCAGCACACGAACAGGGTCCTTGTCACTACATGGCTCATCGTCACTTCAGCTCTTGCGATCTACGTCGTCATCAACCCGGGATTCATAGGACTCACCGAGATTCGGGGCGAATCGTCGTCTGACTATGCGATCGAGATCGAAGCGTCCCAGTTCTTCTGGGAGATCACGTATCACAACGGCGCGACAGCTCTTGATGAACTCGTCGTTCCGGCCGAGATGCGCGTCAGATATGACGTCAACAGCACGGACGTACTCCACTCATTCTGGATTCCAGCCTTTCGTGTCAAGATCGACGCCGTTCCCGGAATCACAACCCAGGTGTACTCCACGGCAACGGCTGAGGGCACGATCGACGATGACATAAACCTGCGAATCCAGTGTGCAGAGCTCTGTGGCGCCGGTCACGCGACCATGTCCATTCCGGTCCGTGTCGTGAGCGATGCTGAATTCAACAAGTACATCGAATCTCTCGGTGGAAGCGAGTAGGCGGAAGATGAACGGATCCACCAGATGAAGTACCTCATACGAGCGTTCGTTCTCGGCCTCGTCGGATACGTGGCCGGTGTCGCTCTGACACTCGCGATCCGTGGCGGTAGTGCCACAGATGAGGTCGTTGTTGTCTTCGGATTCATCCTTGCTCTCATCGGTTGGCTGGCAGGTATCGGAGGAATCGAAGCTTTCGGACGCCAGTGGATCGGCAAGACGCCACAGGTCAGCACAGATCGCACATGGCGCCGGTACTTCCAGTTTTCCACCGATCACAAAGGCATCGGCATCCATTATGGCGTGACGCTCCTCGCGGTCCTCCTGATCGGAGGCCTCTCGGCCATGATCATCCGCATCGAGCTTGCCACTCCGGGTATGAGCATCGTGGACCTCGAAGAATTCAACAAGATCACTTCTATGCACGGCATTCTCATGATCGCCGTTGCCGTTGCCGGCATCATCGGCGCATTCGGCAACTACATCATCCCGATTCAGATCGGTGCAGCGGACATGGCGTTCCCACGCATCAACGCCGTCAGCTACTGGCTCGTGCCGCCGGTCGCGATCGGGTTGCTCAGCGCTCCTCTTCTCGGATCGTTCAGCGCCGGTTGGACCGCATACGCTCCGCTGTCTGTAATCGGTGATTCCGGCCAGATCCTGTTCAACATGGCCATCATTTCCTTCGGCCTGTCCTCCATCCTCGGGGGGCTGAACATCATCGTGACGGTCATCACGATGCGTGCGCCGGGCATGACGTGGGGCAGGTTGCCGATCTTCACGTGGGCCGGATTCGCGACCGCGATCCTCGCGTTCAGCGTCACACAGTTCTTCGCAGCTGTCCTTGTGCTGGTCACGATGGCCCGGGTTGCGGGTACTGATTTCTTTGGGCCTGAGGTCGGTGGTGGCATCATGTACCAACACATATTCTGGTTCTACTCGCACCCTGCCGTATACATCATGGTGCTTCCGGGATTCGGTGTGATCCTTGAAGTCGTGACGACCTTCGCTCGTAAGCCTCTATTCGCCTACAAGGCCGTTGTCGGCTCTCTGCTCACGATCGTTGGGCTCTCCGTCGTCGTGTGGGCACACCACATGTTCACGTCAGGTATGGCTGACTTCCTCCACGCACCGTTCATGATCCTCACAGAGGCAATCTCGATTCCGACGGGAGTTATATTCCTCTCGATCATCGGAACGCTGTGGCAGGGCAAGCTCTGGTTCCGCACGCCACTCGTCTTGGCCTTCGGTTGGCTCTTCAACTTCCTCATCGGTGGCATCACAGGCATCTTCCTTGCGGACGTCGCAACCGACATCCACCTCCACGACACATACTTCGTCGTCGCGCATTTCCACTACACCATCGTTGGAGGTTCCATCTTCGCCCTGCTTGCTGCCTTCTTCTATTGGTTCCCGAAGATCACAGGGCGCATGTACAACGACACTATGGGCAAGATATTCGCAATCTGGGTGACTGTGGCGTTCAATTTCACTTTCATCCCACTGTTCTGGGTCGGTATCAACGGCATGAACCGCAGGATCGGCGAATACCCACATGCGTATGAGTCAGCAAACCTGTTCGCATCCGTAT
>QMQC01000050.1 GCA_003648875.1 Actinomycetota bacterium | reverse complement strand
TTGGAATGACACAGATTGATATGCGGCATCGGTAGCTTCGAGTTGAGTCCTAATGCCAACAGAGATGAGGAGCACGAATACGACCGCCCCGACGAATGGGAGCAGCAACCCTGCGAACGTTGCGAAATCGATGTCGCCCGCGCCATAGATCGCTGTACCGAACGCGATACATGCGGCGATCCCGAGCGTGATCACTGCACGGTTCGGGATCAGGGTCGCCGCGGCAAAGAAGATCACGAGGATGAGGCTGACCCCATTTGGCTCGTCGATGGTTGCCGTCTCGTAGAAGATGACCATGATAAGTGCCGCGACGCTCCAGGCGAGGATCGTCCAGTCGCCCACGTTCGATGTCAGCATCGTGCGCCAGGGGGAAAATGTGATGATCAGGAGACCCACGGTAAATCCAATAAGCATCGTCGTGACGGCCAGGTCGATCACTTGGTCATGGGACAGCACCCAGAGCAGATACATGATCATGGCGAACCACGAGACGATCAAACCCGCATGAATCACGCGGATCCGGTAGTCGACAATCAGATCTCTGTCGGTCAAGCGGTCAAACCCCTTACCAGTTCAGCTCCCACGGTAACCTCTGCGCATGAATCGGGTACTCCTTCTCTTCGGCGGACGTTCCTCGGAACATGAGGTTTCGTGCGCATCGGCGGTGGCCGTTCATGATGCCCTGACCGACGGAGGCCATCGTGTGATTCCTGTTGGCATCGACCGTGACGGGGATTGGCACCTCGGTGATCCGACCTTCCGCCCTTTCAAGGCCGATGGTCGGGCTGTCGAGATGAGCGTTCCTGCTGGCTCGTTGAGAGTGGCAGAGCACGACATCGAGTTCGATGTCGTGTTCCCGGTCCTTCACGGTCCCCACGGTGAGGATGGGACTGTCCAGGGACTCCTTGAGACGTGTGGCGTTCCGTACGTCGGCTGTGGTGTGACGGGGAGCGCCCTTGCAATGGACAAGGATCTCGCAAAGCGAGTTGTCCAAGGCTCAGGGATCGCGACGACACCGTGGATTCGGCTGTTCAGACCCCGTTGGGATGCAGATCCCCACGGGGTCGTTGAGCAGGTCGCGACATCGCTCAGATACCCCGTCTTCGTCAAACCCTCGGCCCAGGGCTCGTCAGTCGGCGTTGCCCGTGCTGTGAGCGACCAGGAGTTGAAGGAGGCAATCGATGCCGCATTCCGTTACGACTCGAAGGTGGTCATCGAGAGGGGCGTGGACGGCCGCGAGATCGAAGTCGCGGTCTTGGATGGGCCTCGAGCTTCCGTACCAGGTGAAGTGATCACCGAGGCCGAGTTCTACACCTACGATGCCAAGTACGCAAGCGATGTGTCACGGTTCGAGGCACCTGCACGGCTTCCACCCTCTGCGGCGAGCGAGGTCAGCGCCCTTGCAGAGAGGGTCTTCACCGAACTCGGGCTTTCGGGATTGGCTCGCGTCGACTTCTTCTATGACGAGCACAAGAGGACGTTCCTGTTCAATGAGGCGAACACACTTCCGGGGTTCACTTCGATTTCAGGTTTCCCGAAGATGTGGATCGCCTCAGGGATGACCTATTCCGAGTTGTGTTCTCGTCTCGTTGATGCTGCATTCATACGCCACGAAGAACGCGGGCAGCACGCGATCCGGTAGGGATACCAGTCGGGGTCTAGATCCGAACGACCGGGCAGGTGAGTGTCCGTACGATGCCGACGACCGGTTGGATCTGTGTGACTACCAGGTGGCCGAGTGCGTCAACGTCTGCAGCCTCGGCTGAGACGATGACGTCGTATGGACCGGTGACGGCTTCTGCCGTATTGACGCCGTCCAACTCTTTGATCTCGCGAGCGACGTCCGATGCCCGACCGCTGTCGGTCTGGATGAGTACAAATGCTTGGACCATGAATAGAAGATACCAGATGCCAGATGTCCGCTGTCGGCTGTCGGCTGTCCGCTGTCGGAAGTCGGAAGTCGGAAGTCCGAAGTCCGGAAGTCCGAAGTCCGGAGTCGGGAGTCGGGAGTCGGAAAGCGGGAGTCGGAAAGCTGAACTCCAGCGTTCCGATTCTTCTTCAGTATCCGTCCGAACCAAATCTGAGGTTTGTGGCGAAAGCGTCTGTGCCCTCACCGTTGAGATCGAAGCGAACGCGCTGGCCCTGTCTGAGGAACCGGAACATCGAACCATCGAGGCTTCCGGGTTTGAGGAGAACTTCGGAGCGGTCGTCGTCGCGCACGATGGAACCAACACCGGTCGTGGCGTCGTATGCCTTGACGACGCCCTGCATCAGGCCTTCTCGATTTTGCCGGCCTTGATGCATGACGTGCAGACGCGTGCGCGGCGTGAATTCGTCCCGTGCTTGACGCGGATCTTCTGGATGTTTGGGCGCCAGGTCTTGGACGACCGCTTGTGCGAGAAGCTGACCTGTTTGCCCGTCCACGGCCCCTTGCCGCAAACTTCACATCTGTATGCCATGTGAGGGAAACCTCCTGAGGTGCGCCGGAACGATAGCAGTGAACCATGTGTACCGGCCGCCTCGTCGAGCATTGTGGCAATGCGTCGCAAGGTCTACCAACATCGGCCCATGACCACGCCCAAACCCCACGAAGCGAGGACCCTCGCGTACCTTGCCGGCGTTCCGGCCGACAAGGTGAAGGGCATTGGGGTAACGACGATGAAGAGGCTCGACGGTCAGGGTATCCGCTCCGTTGCCGATCTTCTGCTCACCGTTCCGCGACGCTATCTGGATCGCAGTCAGCTCTTCAACCTGGCTGCCGCGCCGCTTGGTGAGGAGGTCACCGTCGGTGGCACTGTGATCTCCTTCTCGAAACGCCGCATCTCGCGTGGACGAACGATGATCGAAGCGAGAGTGTCAGACGGTACTTCCAGCGTGCGATGTGTGTGGTTCAACCCGTACATCAGGCTCACCGAGGGGGAGGAAGTTGCACTCTCCGGCAAGGTTGAGACGTTCCGTGGGTCGCTTCAGATGAAAGGTCCCGATGTTGACAGACTGAGCGGTAACAGGGAACTCAAGACGGGCATCGTCCTGCCGGTGTATCCAAGCCTTGGTGGTCTCGGACCGGCCAAGGTTCGCGATGCGGTGGCGAATGCCATGCGGCGTTCGGTTCCCATTGCCGATGTTGTCCCCAAAGCGATTCTCGATCGTTTCGATCTCGTGGATCGCACGTTCGCAATATCACAGGTCCATTCCCCTGACTCCCTCGCCGAAACCGGGCCAGCGAGACGCCGGTTGATCTTCGATGAGTTCCTTCGCATACAGATGGCGCTCAAGGTTCGAGCACATGATGAGTTCGAGTCTCAGGTAGGTGTTCCGAACTCGGTGAAAGGTGAGCTGTTCCATCGGTTCGCCGACATGCTTCCCTATCGGTTGACTGACGCCCAAGATCGAGTGCTCGATGAACTGCTCGGGGACATGGAAGCCCAGACACCGATGCATCGACTCCTGCAGGGGGAGGTCGGCTCGGGAAAGACTGTCGTCGTGATATCCGCGCTGCTGACATCGGTCGAGAGCGGGCATCAGGGCGCGGTGATGGCACCCACTGAAGTTCTTGCCACTCAGCACTATCTCGGTACTGAGCTCGCGCTCGCGGACGCGAGGATGGCGCCGACCCGCGAAGACATCGGAGCCTCGGGAACGGAATCTCTGTTCGCCGAGGAGTCTCTTGCCACACGTCCCGTCCGGATCGGTCTGTTCACCGGAAGCAGGGTCACCACGAACTTTGTCTCAGGTGACGTGTCGCGCAATCAGGGTCTCGAGTGGCTTTCAGATGGATCCATCGACCTCGCCTTCGGTACGCAGGCTCTGATTCAGAGTGATGTCGACTTCCATTCGCTTGGAATGGTCGTTGTGGACGAACAGCATCGATTCGGTGTCGAGCAGCGTGTCGTTATGCGTGACAAGAATCAGGGGGAAGGCGTCCCGGACCTTCTTCTCATGACCGCCACTCCGATCCCGAGAACGCTTGCGATGACACTGTATGGAGACTTGAAGGTGTCCGTCATCGATGAGCTGCCTCCCGGTCGCACTCCCATCGTGACCGACGCAGTATCGGATACTGCAGAAGATCAGATCGACAGCGCGATATTGCAGGCCGTTGACGCTGGAGGCCAGGTGTTCGTCGTATGCCCACTTGTGGAGGACTCGGACAAGATCGAAGCAAGGTCAGCTGTCGCCGAGATCGCCAGGGTCAAGGCTGCCCTGCCTCAGGTCCGGTCCGGGCTGCTGCACGGTCAGATGGCGGCAGATGAGAAGGCCGAGATCATGCACCGCTTCCGTACGGGCGACATCGATGTCCTCGTTGCCACCACGGTCATCGAGGTCGGCATCGACGTGCCCAACGCAACGCTCATGGTGATCCGCACGGCAGACAGGTTCGGCCTGAGTCAACTTCACCAACTGCGAGGACGCGTAGGACGCGGAGAGCGTGGCGGATCGTGTCTCTTGTCTGCCGATCCAACAACCCCGGATGGAGAGCGGAGAATCGAAGCCATGGTCAGCTCGAACGACGGCTTCGAACTGTCCGAGATCGACCTCGAGATCAGAGGCCAGGGCACCGTGTTCGGTGGTGCACAGTCCGGGTCTGCCGATCTCCGTCTGGGCGATATCCTCAGGGATCACGAACTGCTCACGGCTGCCAACACCGTTGCGACAGAGGCCGTCGCATCAAATCCAGATGGTCCATTCGTTTCTGAGGTGATGCACGAAGTGGCAATGCTCTTCGGCGACTCGGCAGAATGGCTCACAAGGAGCTGACATGAGGATCATCGCGGGAGCAGCCAAGGGTCGGAGTCTCGGTGCGCCAAGACACGGAACTCGACCGATGACCGGCCGGGCCCGTGAATCGATCTTCTCGATTCTGTCCGGGCGACTGCCTGGTGCCGTTGTCCTTGATCTCTTTGCCGGCAGTGGATCGCTCGGGTTGGAGGCACTGAGCAGGGGCGCATCAGATGCCGTGTTCGTCGAAGCCGGTCGCGTGGCCGCAAGGATCCTCAGGGAGAACATCGAACACGTCGGCCTCGGCGGAAGCGCCCTCGAGCAAGATGTCAATCGGTTCTTGCGGTTCGAGGTCAGCCGATACGACCTGATCTTCGTCGATCCGCCCTATGAAGATGATGACGAGCAGGTGACATCCGTGCTCGAGCTGCTCGAGCCGGTACTCGCCCCCGACGGCGTGGTGGTTCTGCATCGTCAGGCGCGAAGTGTCGTTGAGCTGCCGGATTTCCTCCGCACAGTTGATGAGCGACGGTACGGTGATGCTGTCATGACCATGATGGAGAGGGCAGAAGAGTGATAACAGCGCTTGTTCCCGGAAGCTTTGATCCACCCACGAAAGGGCATCTCGATGTTGTCGAGCGATGCGCAGCGCTGTTCGATGAGGTTGTCGTAGCTGTCGTTCACAACCCGGCGAAGACGCCACTGTTCACCGCCGATGAGCGTGTTGAGCTGCTCGAACAGTGCACCGCGGCCTGGCCGAATGTCAGAGCGGCATCGTTCGAGGGCTTGCTCGTCGAATTCGCCAAGGAGGTCGGCGCCACAACGGTTGTGAAGGGGTTGCGTGCAGTCACCGACTTCGAGTTCGAGATTCAGATGTCGCAGATGAATCGGTACCTATCAGGTGACGTCGTCTCGTTGTTCGTTGCCACGAAACCCGAGTACGGGTATCTATCCTCCTCCCTAGTCAAAGAGGTTGCGCGGCTCGGTGGATCGGTTGATGGACTCGTCCCCGGTCCGGTCGCCTCAGCGCTGAAGGAGCGTCTCCAATGACCGATCAACCCGAACAGAATGCCCCGTCACCTCCAGATCCTGGGCGTCTTGCAGACCTTCTCGAGGAGCTCATCAGCGAGATCGAGAATGCAAGGGCGGTTCCACTTTCGAACAATGTCATGATCAGTCAGGAGGACATGCTCGACAGACTCCATGAGGCGGCTGAAGAGCTCCCTGAGGAGCTTCGTTCGGCTCGTTGGATGGTGCGCGAGCGCGAGTCATACATCGCACGGACAAACGAACGTGCCCAAGAACTTGTGAACAAGGCAAAGACCGAGTCCGAATCGCTCGTCTCGGAGAACTACATCGTCCAGGAAGCGGTTGAAGAGGCGAACTCGCTGATCCGAAATGCAGAAGGCGAGGCCCGTCGGATCAGGCTTGAGGCTGAGGACTACGCCGAAAGGCACCTGTCAGAAGCTGAGACCGTGCTCGGTGAGTTGTACCGTTACGTCACGGAGGCGAGAGCGGAACTCCACAAAGCGCTCCCGGCTGCCCCGGAACCACCCGTGAGCCAGTAGCCGGTCGCTTCGCTTACCGGTCGGTCGCAACGCTCCCTTTCCGAAGTCCGCAGTCCGCTGGAGCGGATGGCGGAACGCGGTTGCCGGATGGCGGTCATCAAAGACCACCGCCTGATAACTTTCCACCATGTCCCAAGGTTCATTTCTCCTCAATGTCTCGGATCTCCTCGGAAACCGTGCTTCGTCGCGTCCGGTCAAGGTGACAGAGTCTGTGGATTGGAAGGTCGCGATGATGGAGGTCTTCCCTGACCCTCCTCTTGAGGCTGATCTCGTGCTGCATCCGGTCTCAGGGGGTGTCGCCATCACCGGAAGAGTCCGCTTCACCACCAAGGACACCTGTTCCCGCTGCCTCAAGGAGACACTGACCGATCGCGATGCCTCCATCGGTGCCCTTTTCGACACCAGTAATGAAGATGATGAGACCTATCCTCTCGAAGGTCACGAAATCGACGTCTCCCAGATGCTTCGAGATGAGGTGCTTTTGTCTCTTCCGATCATCGAGGATTGCGGCGATGACTGTCCGGGAGTTGTGAGTACTGCACAAACGGAGTTGAATACAGACCTCTCGGGCGACGACGGCAGCTCGCGTTCGCCCTTTGCCGTCTTGAAGGATCTCCTCGAGCCTGAGGAAAAAGAAGAATAGGATTTCACATGGCTGTCCCAAAGAAAAAGATGTCGCGGTCCCGCACACGTCGCCGCAAGGCACAGTGGAAGGTCGCCCGCCCGACAATTTCGCGTTGCCCACAGTGCAACGCACCCCATACGCCCCATCGCGTATGCAAGGAGTGCGGCACCTATAAGGGTCGCGAAGTAACGCCAGCGTCGTAGCCCATATGCCGCTCATCGCCGTTGACGCTATGGGGGGGGATTCGGCGCCTCGTGAGATCGTCGAAGGAGCGATACTCGCGGCTGAAGCCGGCGCGAACATCGTTCTCATCGGCGATGAATCTCAGATCGCGCCCCTCCTCGAGGGGCGGAACGATGGCATTGGTGTGCGACACTCTGCGCAGGTCATCACAATGGACGATGTACCGGCTCGCGCAATTCGCGACAAGAAGGATGCCTCGGTTGCAGTCGCAGCACGCATGATCGCTTGTGGTGACGCAGACGCAATGGTGTCGGCCGGGTCCACCGGTGCTGCGTTGGCTTCAGCTGCGTTCATCATCGGACGTCTACCCGGCGTGTCGAGGCCGGGAATCGCATCGATCTTTCCAACAGGCCACGTTGTCATGGACGTAGGTGCGAACATCGAGTGCAAGCCGGAACACCTGCTCCAGTTCGCCGTCATGGGGGCCGCACTGTCCACCGTTTACAAGGGCATAGAGAACCCCAGGGTCGGTCTGCTCAACATCGGAGAAGAAGCTTCCAAGGGTCGCGATCTAGAGAAAGGCGCCTTTGATCTCCTGACGCAGAGCGCGGCAGTGAACTTCGCAGGAAATGTCGAAGGCCGCGACCTTGCGACGGATCTCGCAGATGTCATCGTCACGGACGGCTTCACCGGAAATGTCCTGCTCAAGACCGGTGAGGGTACGGGCAAGGTCATCCAGAAGATGATCCTCGAAATACTCGCAAGGCCAGAGTACGTTGATGCGGTGCAGGACCTCATGCCTGCGTTCATGAGGATCCGCGAACGGTTGAGTGCTGAGACCGTCGGTGGCGCCCATCTTGTCGGTACAAAGGGCGTCGTTGTCATTGCGCATGGCTCGTCATCGCGTATCGCCATCAACAATGCGATCCAGATCGCAGCCGAAGGTGCAGCGCGGGGCTTGGTCGACAAGGTGCGCTCAGGCATCGCTGCGGCGGTTCACTGACGTGGAGGACCACGCCGACGCGTTCGAAATCGTCCAGAGGGCTATCGGTTACCACTTCAGTGATGTCTCGTTACTCACCACTGCGCTGACACACTCTTCCTACGCATCTGAGAACGAAGTCGATTCATACGAACGTCTCGAGTTCCTCGGAGATGCAGTGCTGGAACTCGCGATCACGGTCGAGATCTTTCGGGCACTCGAGGATGCACCTGAGGGGCGCATGACCCGGATCCGAGCGGCGATCGTCGATGAGGCAACGCTCGCTGCGGCCGCCAGACGCGTCGGGCTACCGGCCGCCCTCAGACTTGGCGTCGGCGAAGATCGCTCCGGGGGCCGTGAACGTTCGTCGATCCAGTCCGATGTGGTCGAGTCCGTCCTGGGAGCTGTGTACCTCGATGGGGGCGCAGATGCGTCCCTCGGTGTCGTTCTCCGGCTCCTCGGTGATACGGTTGCCGACCGTTTGGCTGCGTCCCACGTTTCGGACAGCAGATCGAGTCTCCAGGAGCATTTCGCCCGGAAGGGACAGATTGTCTTGTTCGAGTACGAACGCAGCGGCCCCGATCATGCCGTCGTCTTCACGGCGACGGCTTCGGTCGATGGGCACCTGATCGGGACGGGGAGTGGAGGCTCGAAGAAGGCTGCAGCGATAGATGCAGCACGAGCTGCCCTAGGAGACTCCTGAGGGCGA
>QMQC01000049.1 GCA_003648875.1 Actinomycetota bacterium | reverse complement strand
TCGTGAGTTGGAGAGTGCAGCGAGCGTTCCGTCGTCAGTTGTGAATCGCATGGTGACCATGCATCCGCATGAACTGTTCACAATGTGCCCGTTGGTGCTACATTTTCACCGCCTAGGAGGGAATAATGACGAGGGAATTGGCAGCGTCGACACTTGAGAAACTCAGTCGTATGCTTGATGTCGAGCGTGGACGTCTTGAGCACATCATTGATGAGCACGAGCGCGAACGTGAGGAGAGCGTCATCGCCGAGGGGTCTGCTGATCGCAACGCCGATCCGGACAATGTCGACGGTGGTGCGATCAACGTCGAGATCGGGATCGATCAGGCGACGGTTCAGAATGCACGCGATCTGCTTGCACGGGTATTGCATGCGCAGGATCGGATGGAGAAGGGTCTGTACGGGACATGCGAAGTGACAGGAGAGCCGATCCCGGTGGCGAGATTGGAAGCTCTGCCATACGCGACGACCACAGTGGCAGCAGCCAGCCAACTCTGAGTAATCGAGCATTCGCCGTTGCGTTGGCAACGGTTGTTGTCGGCGTCGATCAGCTTGCGAAGTGGTGGGCGACCACGGCACTTGCTGACGGCCCGATCGTTGTCATCGATGGCTTCTTCCAGTTCAGACGCACCTTCAACACAGGTGCATCCTTCTCACTGTTCAGCGGCGGTGGACAGGTTCTCGCGGTCATCGCATTCGGGGTGGTTTCACTCATCGTGTATGTGCTTGGTGATGCCAGCAGACGACTGGAAGCGGTCTCCCTTGGACTCGTCCTTGGAGGCGCGGTTGGCAATCTGGTTGATCGCGTGTTCCGAGGTCCTGGCCTTCTCGACGGAGCGGTGGTCGATTTCATCGACTTCAGCTTCTTCG
The DNA here is from genome assembly GCA_003648875.1 of Actinomycetota bacterium. Lineage (GTDB taxonomy): Bacteria > Actinomycetota > Acidimicrobiia > Spongiisociales > UBA5794 > B3-G11. The sequence goes on along the minus strand of QMQC01000049.1, from coordinate 7,923 downwards.
CAGTATTCAACGTCGCCGATATTGCCATCAACGTCGGCGTGGGCCTGTTATTCGTCGTGGCGTTCTGGAAACGTAAATGACAACTGTCGAAGTCACGGTTCCGGACGAGCTTGATGGTGAACGCGCAGACAAGGTTCTGGCAGTAACACTTGAAACAGCTCGCTCGGTTGTGCGCGAGATCATCGACAAGGGCGATGCGACAGTCCAAGAGACCCCCGTCAAGCCCGCCCAGAGGATGCGGGCCGGAGTGGTCATCCGTGCAACGATGCCTGAACCCCCACCGGAACTTGCCCCCGAGCCAGATGTCCCATTCACCGTGGCTTACGAGGACGAGGCTGTTCTCGTCGTCGACAAGCCCGCCGGCGTTGTCGTCCATCCAGGGTCCGGGCGTGGAAGCGGGACACTCGTGAATGGCTTGATTGCCCGGTATCCGGGCATCGTTGGAGTTGGGCAGCAAGACCGATGGGGGATCGTCCATCGGCTGGACAGGGACACATCAGGTCTGTTGATCGTTGCACGCACCCAGGAGACCTATGACACGCTCATCGAGATGATGAAGGCTCGAACGGTTTCCAGACGGTATCTCAGCATTGTCCATGGAAGATTCACCAACACGATCGGAACGATCGACGCACCGATAGGGCGCGACCCTCAGAACCCAACCCGCATGCATCTCACGAAGTCAGGGAGACCGGCCCGAACGCACTACCGGAGGCTCGCTCAGTGGGGAGCTCACGAATCGACGCTGTTGTCTGTGGCCCTTGAGACGGGTCGAACCCACCAGATCCGCGTCCACATGAAGTCGATCGGATATCCGATCATCGGAGACCGCGTGTACGGCAAGCGCGGCGTCACGGCTGATCCGGGGAGGCCGTGGCTGCACGCGAGGCAGATCGGATTTGTGCATCCTGAGACCGGTCAGTCCATGTCCTTCCTGTCTGCCCTTCCAACCGGACTGTTGGATAGCCTTGCCTCACTCGGAGAACCGGACCTCGGATCGGTGAGAGACATCGACGGGGAGTCACTGTGACAGCGCATTACGAGAAGCTTTCGAACCTCGACGCCTCATTCCTCGCACTGGAGACGAGGACAACGCACATGCACGTGGGTGCGGTCGCAATCTTCGCATCCGGCCCAGCGATCACCGAAGACGGTGTCGATATCGGCACGATTCGACGGTTGATACGATCGCGGCTCGATCTGATACCACGCTACCGCCAACGGCTCGCAAAGATTCCGCTCGAGGGCTCTCCCGTTTGGGTCGATGACGAACACTTCCATCTCGACTACCACGTAAGGCACATAGCGCTGCCGCATCCGGGCTCAACCGAGCAGCTCAAGGATCTGGCCGGGAGACTCATGTCCCAGCAGCTCGACCGTTCGAAGCCACTCTGGGAGCTGTACGTCGTCGAGGGTCTCGAGGACGAAGGCTTCGCGCTCATCGCCAAGATCCACCATTGCATGATCGACGGCATGTCCGGAGTTGACCTCATGGCTGTTCTTCTCGACTTCACGGCGGAGTTCGAGATCAACGAACCGAAGCCCTGGTTGGCAAGACCCGCACCAAACGGAACCGAGCTTGTCGTTCGGGAGATATCGCGCAGCGTCTCCGGAGTGCTTGCCGGCATCTTGAAGGCGCCTTCCGAGATCGGAAACTGGACCTCGAGCTGGACCGATCGCGCACGGGCGGCTGCTGCATCGCTGTCCTCCGGGTGGTTGACCCAGAGCGCCAAGACGAGCCTTAACGGACCGATCAGCGGATCGCGGGCGTTCGACTGGCTGCAGATTCCACTGGGCGACGTCAAGAGGATCAAGAACGAGCACAACGCAACGGTCAACGACGTCATGCTTGCCATTGTTGCCGGCGCGGTGAGATCGTATCTCGTCGAGGCGGGTGGGGTCAGTGAAGAGGAACTGGGAGAGCTCGAGTTCCGCATCATGGCACCCGTGTCCGTTCGCACCCAAGATGACACAGGAGCGCTTGGGAACAAAGTTGCCATGTGGCTCATGGAGCTTCCGCTTGGCGAGCCAGATCCCGGCAAGCGAATGCAGATCGTCACAAGGGCGACAAGGAGCCTCAAAGAGACGGACCAGGCCCTTGGCGCATCGACGCTCGTGGAGGTTTCAACAGGTGCTCCCGCCACCCTTGTATCGCTTGCGGCAAGACTTGCCGGAAGGGCAAGGCCATTCAACATGACGGTCACGAACGTGCCCGGCCCTCAGTTCCCGCTCTACATGGCCGGATCAGAGATGCTTGCGACGTATCCGCTCGTTCCTCTCTGGCAGAGTCACGGTGCAGGCATCGCAATGTTCTCAGTGAGCGGAATGATCGATATCGGCATCAACATGGATCGAGATCTCATCGAGGACACGACACGTCTCAGCGCGTGTCTTGAGGCTTCCTTCGAGGAGCTGAAGGCTGCGAAGAGGAAGAAGACGAAGAAACGGCCACCGATGGCGCGCCCGACCTAGCCGAAGAACGTTCGGGCTGTCGCATACAGATCTTCGGGTACGCCCCGGATGCCTGATGCGGCTTCCGACAGTGGCACGGGCACCATCTCGGTTCCCCGAACCGCAACCATCACATTCGTCAGGTCGTCGAGGGCGAAATCTGTCGCAGCCACACCCATGCGTGACGCAAGCACCCTGTCGGATGCGACGGGTGTCCCGCCGCGCTGGATGTGACCGAGAACCGAGACCCTGGTCTCGAAATTGGTACGATCTTCGATCGCGGCGGCTACTGAGTATGCGACGCCGCCAAGCCGATCGAATCCGAATGCGTCCTTCTTCGCTTCTGCGGTCTCGTAGCCGGGTGGAGGATCGATTCCTTCGGCAACGACGACGATGGAGTACTTGTGGCCCGATCGGTGCCTCTGCCTGAGCACGTCGACAACATGGCCGATGTCGTACTCGTACTCTGGTATCAGGATGTAGTCAGCCCCACCGGCAAGCCCGGTGTGGGTGGCTATCCAACCCTTGGTTCGCCCCATCACTTCAACGATGATGACCCTGTTGTGGGCTTCTGCGGTTGTTGCAAGCCGATCGACCGCATCGGTTGCTATCTGCACGGCCGTCTGGAATCCGAACGTGATGTCCGTTCCGCAGATGTCATTGTCGATCGTCTTCGGCACACCGATGATCTTGAGTCCCTCACCGGCGAGCTGCATCGCAGAACGCAGGGTCCCGTCCCCACCAACGACGATGACTTTGTCGATGCCGTTGCGCGAAATCGTTTCATGCAGACTTGCAAACCCGTCGCCGTGAACATACGGATCCATTCGTGATGTGCCCAGAATGGTGCCACCGCGCCCCAGGATTCCGCGCACTTTGTCTCGATCGAGAGGCGTGGTGTGGTCCTTCATGAGGCCTTCCCAGCCATTGAGAATCCCGAGAACCTCGCTGCCACGTCGTCCTGCGCGGCCAACAACGCCTCGGATGACTGCGTTCAAACCGGGGCAATCCCCACCCGCCGTCAGTAGTCCTATGACGCCCACAGTTCCTCCTCGATGCCATCAATTGGGGTTGGTTCCTGTGTGAGATCGACCGTATCTCAACGTGTGCGGCTGCCGAGTGTGTTGACGCTACCTTAGGGCGAGCGCGAGTCTTCCAGTCACGCGATGCGCTGCGCGATGGTCGACCATGCACCAGGCGTGCACGTGCCACAATGGCGTGCTTACATGCGTGTGATTCGAGAATCGGGATACGGTGTCAGACAGTTTCGTTCATCTTCATGTGCACACTGAGTTCTCGATGCTCGATGGCGCGGCGAAGGTGGATGACCTCGTCAAAGCCGTCGCCGCGGACAATCAACCCGCTGTGGCGATCACCGACCACGGCGTCCTTTATGGCGTGGTCGACTTCATGAAGGCTGCAAAGGCTGAGGGTGTGAAACCCATCATCGGTGTCGAGGCCTACCTGACACCCGGTTCGCGCTTCGAGCGCCCGGCGAGACGCGACGACCGCAGATACCACATGACGATCCTCGCTGAGACCGAAGTTGGATATCGCAACCTCTTGAAGCTTGTGTCCAGGGCGTACACGGAGGGCTACTACTACAAGCCGAGGATCGATGCCGAACTGCTCACCGAGTACAGCGATGGCCTGATCGGTACGACCGGGTGTCTCGGTGGCCACGTACCTCAGTTGCTCGGTGTCGATGAGGCGGCGGATGATGATCAACTTCGCACGGACCGAGACTTCGACGCGGCGCTTGCTGCAGCGGGGATGTATCAGGACATTCTCGGCAGGGAGAACTTCTTCATCGAATTGCAGGACCACGGCATTCCGGCTCAGCAGGCGATCATGGATGACCTGCTTGACATCGGTAGGAGGATCGACGCGCCGCTACTTGCTGCGAACGACTCCCACTACACCCATGCCCACGAGGCTGACGCTCACGACGCCCTGTTGTGCATCCAGACGGGTTCCGTGAAGTCAGAGGAGAACAGGTTCAGGTTCCACTCCCAGGAGTTCTACATCAAGTCCGCATCTGCGATGCGGACACTGTTCGACGCGGAGCGATATCCGGGTGCAACGGACAACACCCTGCTCATAGCTGAGCGTGTGGATTTCGACATCGACTTCGGGAGGATCCTTCTCCCACAATTCTCGGTTCCGCAGGGTTATTCGGAGGACACGTATCTGCAGCATCTCGTTCTCGAGGGAGCCGCTGGGCGATACGGGTCGATCTCGTCCGAGGTTCAGGAACGCATCGACTACGAGCTCAAGATCATCTCGCAAATGGGGTTCTCCGCATACTTCCTCATCGTGTGGGACCTCATTGCATATGCGGTGAAGAGGGGCATCCGCACGGGGCCGGGTAGAGGCAGCGCGGCGGGTTCGATCGTCGCCTACTGCCTCAACATCACGGATCTCGATCCGATTGAATTCGGTTTGATCTTCGAGCGGTTCCTGAACCCCGGTCGGAAGGAGATGCCCGACATCGACATGGACTTCGATGAGCGGTATCGCGGCGAGATGATCAGGTACACAGCAGACAAGTACGGGTCAGATCACGTTGCCCAGATCATCACGTTCTCCACGATCAAGGGCAAACAGGCGATCAGGGACGCGGCCAGAGTCCTCGATTACCCATACTCCACGGGCGATCAGCTAGCCAAGGCGATGCCTCCGGCGATTCTCGGCAACGATGCCAGTATCGATCAGTGCCTCACCGAACCCGGCCCGGATGCGCCGAGCGACGTTCGTGACCACTACTCGGCAGCATCCGGTCTTCGTGACTTGCTTGCCACCGTCGACGGAGCAACGGAGATCATCGAGACTGCCAGAGGCCTCGAGGGGCTCAGGAGGCAGGATTCGATCCATGCCGCCGCGGTCGTGATCTCGCCCGAGCCCCTCACCAACATCGTGCCGATCCAACGCAAGGGCGAAGACGCCGAAGTCGTTACCCAGTACGAGATGCACGGTGTCGAGGCTCTTGGTCTGCTCAAGATGGATTTCCTCGGTTTGCGAAACCTCGCCACGATCGAACGTGCCCTCGAACTCATCGAGCGAAACACCGGCACCCGACCAGACATCGACAACGTTCCTCTCGACGACGAACCCGTGTACGACATGTTGCGTCGTGGTGACTCGATGGGCGTCTTCCAGTTCGAGGGTGGCCCGATGCGTGCACTCATGAGAAATCTCGGACCGGACAGATTCGAACACCTCATCGCCCTCAACGCCTTGTATCGACCCGGCCCGCTCGGAGCGGGTATGCACCTCGAATATGCGAATCGCAAGAATGGGAAATCGGTCGTCGAGTATCCCCATCCGGACCTCGAGGCGGTCCTGGGGGATACATACGGAATCATGGTGTTCCAGGAGCAGGTCATGCAGACCGCGGAGTTGATCGCTGGCTTCTCGATGGCTGATGCTGACAACTTGCGCAAGGCCATCGGCAAGAAGATCCCTTCGGTGATGCGCGAGCAGGAAGAGAGATTCATCGCTGGTTGTGTCGCGAATGGTTATCCCGAGGCCCTGGGCAGGGATCTCTTCGGGTTCATCGAACACTTCGCGGGATACGGTTTCAACAAGAGCCACTCGGCCGCATATGCCCTTGTTGCCTATCAGACGGCCTGGCTCAAGGCGCACCATCCCGCTGAATACATGGCTGCCTTGCTCACCGCCGTCAAGAGCAACAAGGACAAGACCGCCGCGTACCTGCACGAGTGCAGGATGATGGGCATCCCTGTCCTCGTACCGGGCGTGAACGTTTCAGAGCGCGACTTCATGGCTGCAGATGGGCAGATCGTCTTCGGTCTGTCCGCGGTGCGCAACGTTGGTGAGGCCGTGGTGGACCTCATCGTCGAGCAACGCGCTGCACATGGTGACTATGAGGACTTCTTCGACTTCATTGACCGCGTCGACGTTCAGGTGCTGAACAAGCGAACGATCGAGTCGATGATCAAGGGTGGCGCCTTTGACTCAATGGGTCACACGAGGCGGGGCCTGCTCGAGGTTGCGCATCAGATCGTTGACGCGACCCTTGAGCGAAGACGCGCTGAGGAAGCCGGCCAATACAGTCTCTTCGGTGGCGGAGATTCTGAGGTCAGTGATATCTCGCGTGAGGTTGCGGATCACGAGTGGGACAAGAAGGTCAGGCTTGCGTTCGAGAAGGAGATGCTTGGTCTCTACATCTCCGACCATCCGTTGCTCGGCGTTGAGAGGATGCTCGGTCAGATGACGGACACGGCAATCCCCGGTCTGTGGGACAGGGAGGATCGATCCCAGGCCACGATTGCTGGTGTCATCGGATCGATCAACCGCAGGTACACGCGCAAGGGCGACCCGATGGTGTATTTCTCGGTTGAGGATCTTCAGGGGAGCATCGAGGCTGTGGCGTTCCCCAAGACCGTCGCCGAGCACGGCCCCATGATCCGGGAGGACGCGATCGTCGTGATGCGCGGTCGCGTTGATCACCGTGGCGATGATGTGAAGTTCATCGTGCAATCCGTGTCTGAACCAGTCTTGAGCGAGGAAGTGATCGTTCGTGTCCGTGTTTCGGCGTCGCGCCTGTCGTCATCGGTTGTCGAGCATCTGAAATCGGTGCTTGGCAACCACCCTGGATCTGCACCCGTGTTCATCCACATGACGTCAGAAGGCGACGAGAAGGTCTTGCGGATCGGTGCCGAACACAACGTGGAACCCCGCTCAGCCCTGTTTGCCGAGTTGCGCGAACTCCTCGGACCCAAAGCGGTGTTCTGAGAGAGCTCAGAAGTTCAAAGTTGACAGTTGACAGTTCAAAGTCAGCACTGTGAACTTCCTTGACTGTGAACTTCTATAGGCAAAGATCTTCAACGATGCCTGATGGCGACACCATCTCTTTGAGGTCCGTGAGGGTCTCTGGCGACGGTGTTGTCCAAGGAACGGGATAGACGGGCACGTGGTATCGCGCCGAGATCTCGTCGGCCGCATCGGATTGCCTGCGGGCCTCAGAAGCCCATGAGCGCAGGTTCATCTTCGCCTTCGCTCTGAGGGCGTGATCCTCCACCCCTCGAATCGGAGTGTCGGCGGCCTCCACCCACGAATCGGGCAGCTTGCGGTTGAAGATCACGGCATCGGGCTTGATATCGAGGCCTCCCAGTTCACTGAAGAAGCGTCGCGTCTCATGGATCGGAGACGGATCGGCGGTGGTGGCCACGATCGTGGTTGCCTGTCTGAGGTAGCTCTCGATCGTGCGGGATCGTACCGATATCGTGTCATGCATGGTCCGCAGATCGACAAGGAAGTCGGTGACTTCGCTCAGCAGCGGCCCGCCGAGAACCGCGTCTGCAACTCTGAGTATCGGTTTTGCGGTGAATCGATAGAGCAAGCGCCGTCCGGGAAGATTCGAGCCGGTGAGCCATCTGAGGAGCTTGCCTGACATCAGGTCGTTTACCATGGCAGGTGCCTGAAAGAAGTCGATGCCCCCTCCCGAGG
>QMQC01000048.1 GCA_003648875.1 Actinomycetota bacterium | reverse complement strand
GCGCGGCGCCGGCGCTGCACTTGGTCCGGTCCTCTTTCGATCGTTCGGTCTTCCCGGACCAGCCATCGTCGCGGTTCTCGCCGACGTCATTGCTGCGGCCGTACTGTTGGGATGGGTGCGCGAGCGCACGGATGGTCATGCCGAGGAGCACGAGATGTCAGCCAGCCCGCCGGATGACCGGTAGGAGAAGGTCAGCCCCTTGGCGACTTGCCGGTCAGACCTTCCTATGTCCGCTTGTCCAACAACATTGCGATGTCCTGGACGATGACAGACTCTTCTGCGCCGATGTCCTTGACGCCATCGTCCAGCATGACGTAGCAGAAGGGGCAACCTGTGGCGATGATGTCGGCGTCCGTGGCGAGAGCTTGCTCGGTTCGATCGATGTTGACCTTCTTGCCGGAAGTCTCCTCGAACCAGAACTTCCCTCCACCTGCACCGCAGCAGAACGAGTTGGTGCCATTGCGGGGCATCTCGACCCTGATGCCCGTGGAGTCCACGATCGTACGGGGCGCAAGGAACGTGTCGTTGTGTCTTCCCAGGTAACAGGGATCGTGGAACACGATCGATTCCCCCGTCGATGTCGGGGTGAGCCGACCCTCCTCGACCAGTTGACCGAGTAGCTCTGAGTGGTGCATGACCGTGTAGTCGCCACCGAACTGCGGGTACTCGTTCCGAAGTGTGTTGAAGCAGTGAGGGCACTGCGTGACGATCTTGTCGATACCCAGTTCGTTGAGCGTCTCGATGTTCTGCAGAGCAAGGCCCTGGAACACGTACTCGTTCCCTGTCCGTCTTGCCGGATCCCCTGTGCAGAGCTCTTTGGAACCGAGGATCGCGTAGTCGATACCCGCCTTGTGGAGGAGCCGGGCCGTCGAAATCGTTACGTTGCGGTTCCGGTCGTCGAAGCTTCCGGCGCACCCGACCCACATCAGGTACTCAGCTGTGACACCTGGTTCGCCAAGTCGTTTCACCTCGAAATCGAGTTGGTCCGTCCAGTCGTCTCTCGTGTTCTGGTCCATGCCATATGGGTTCGATGAGTTCTCCATCGACACATATGCCTTGCCCAGCTCCGAGGGAAAGTCGGCCTCCATGAGTGAGAGATAGCGGCGCATATCGAGGATCTTGTCGAGGATCTCGATGCCTGCAGGACACGCCTGATCGCACGCCCCACAGGTCGTGCATGCCCAAAGTTCGTCTGGAGTGACGAGTTCGAATACGTTGCCCGAGGTGATGGTGATCCCCGGGCCGACCCCGACGGGTGGCGAGATCGGTGGCTCAGCGGATTGAGCAGCGACGGTTCCCAGCTTGAGAACGATCTCACGCGGATCGAGGATCTTCCCTGTCTGATTCGCAGGGCACACAGAGGTACATCTGCCACAGATCGTGCAGGCATCTGTATCCAACAGCTGCTTCCAGGTGAACTCGGCGACCGTTGACGCACCAACAGTCTCGATGTCCGTAGCTTCCATGAGGTTTGGCATCTCACGCATCGCGCCTTTGGGACGTTCCCTCGGCTGGAGTGCGAGGTTGGCGGGCGTTGTGACCATGTGCCTGAGCTTGGTGGTCGGAACCATGACGAGAAAGGCGAGAAACGCTACGGCATGGGTGATCCACATGATCTGATGAACCCCACTCGCCGAGGAGGATGACACGAGGTTCGAAAGCGGGTAACCAACAAACGACCACTGTTCGAAGGCTGGCCTTCCGATGAGTGCGATGCGAGCCGCTTCTGTGAGTAGACCCGAGATCGCTATGACCGCGAGCACGATGAGGATCCAGGCGTCCTCTGGTCGCGTCTTTGAGCGGATCCGCGAGGGCGGTGCGCCGTAACGGCGGATACCGGCCCAAACCACGCCTGCGAGAAAGACGATCGCGGCGAGGTCAAGGATGAGCGAGTACCACTGGTAGAAACCACCATGGAGGAACTTGACGGATGCCGGCGCAAGGTGGTCGATCTCGAGGATGACCGTTCCGATGAGCAGAACGATGAACCCGTAGTAGATGAAGGCGTGCATGACCCCTGCCGCGGGATCCTCCATGACCGTCCTCATCGACACGCCCTGGCGGAAACGGTGCAGCCGCCGCTTGAAGTCTCCGGTCCGTCTCTCCCAGCTGCCGCGCTCCCAGTTCTTCGCACGCATGGCAAACAGGCCGATGGAAACTCCGAGGAACGTGGCGACCAGGATGTAGAACATCGCAATGATGAGTGCTGGAATGTTCCCGAAGACCTCTCGGCCGACATCGACGTGTGGTTCCTCTGGAAGAGTTCCGAGCCACCAGAACACCAGTGTGCCAACAACTGAGACGATGGCGACCACACCCAGGATCATCGATGCGGTGATCGTTCTGGTCCCGGTGTCGTCGGTCTTCGTATCCGTTTCCGTCACCTGATCTCCTCCAGAAGTCTCGGCCGATTTTAGACAGTGCCCGGTGCCGCGGAAGTCCCCCTACCAGGCAACCTCGTGACAACCGGTGTGGGACTCAGGCTCGATCTGGAGAGTCGCGTGACCGATGCCGAAGCCGGTCGCGAGCTCTTCTCGTGCAGCATCAAGTGTCGGATGACCGTCGACTCCATCTCTGATGACGAGATGGGCCGTTGCGGTGTGCATCTCAGAGGTCAGCGTCCAGACATGTAGATCGTGAACTTCGACCACATCGGGCAACGCAAGCAGTCTCCCCCGCATGGTCTCGACGTCGATCCCCTCCGGTGCGACCTCCATGAGGATCCTTATCGCTCTGCGTCCAAGAGCAAACGCTCTCGGCAGGATGAACAGACCGATGGCGATCCCGACAATCGCATCAACCACATACCAGTCAGTCATGAGGATCACCACACCCGCGACGACAACGCCCACAGATGCGAGAAGGTCTCCGAGTACCTCAAGGAATGCTCCTTCGACGTTGAGGGACCGCTTTGCACCCTCTCTCAGAAGTCTGTAGCTGAAGATGTTGATGATCAGGCCACCCAGCGCAACGAGGAGCATGAGCCCCGTTTCAACCTCACTGGGACTACGGAGCCTTTGGATGGCCTCTACGAGCACGTATGCCGCCACACCACCAAGAAGAACTGCGTTGGCCAGCGCAGCAAGGATCTCGATGCGATACGCACCATAGGTCCGGGTGGAGTTCGGCTTCACACGCTTTGACACGACGACCGCGGCAAGAGCCATACCAAGACCCAACGCATCCGTTGCCATGTGGCCGGCGTCCGCCGTGAGGGCCAAGGAGCCAGAGGCGATACCGGCAGCGAACTCGACGACGGCGAAGACGGCGACCAATCCGAACGCAATCGCCAGCGGTCTGGTGTGTCGAACGCCTCCAAGGCTGGCGTGATCATGGCCCCGGATCATGCGTGGTCCCTGCGCTCGTGCAAATGGTGTTCGATGGCCACATCGAGAAGAACACGAATATGTTCGTCAGCGATGGAGTAGAAGATCTCGCGTCCGTGTCGTCTGGATCGCGCGAACCCTGCGAGCCTCAGGTTGCGGAGCTGATGACTCGTGGCCGATTCGGACGAACCAACCAACTCAGAGATCGCTCCGACACACATTTCTCCACCATCGACGAGCGCGTAGACGATTCGCAAGCGATGCGGGTCAGACAACAGCTTGAATCGCGCAGCGAGGTCGTATGCCGAGGCGTCGTCAAGGAGGTGATCTCCTGTGACCGGCGGAAGATGTCGATGTCGATCCGTTTCCATACGTCACATTATATGAATATATGCTCATATATGCAACTAGTGTTCACCGACCAACAACAGCTCGCATGAAGAAGAGCAGGTTCGCCGGACGCTCGGCCATCCGACGCGTCAGGTAGGGGTACCAGGCCTCCCCGTATGGAACGTATACGCGCATCTGGTGCCCCATGGCCACAAGCTCGGCCTGGCGATCTCGCCGGACGCCATGGAGCATCTGGAACTCCCACGGCTCATCTCGATGCTCCGCAGCGGCCAGAACCTTCTCGAGTCGAGCATCATCGTGGCTCGCAATCGCGACATCCACTCCCGAGGACTCCATCAGCAGGATTCCCAGTCGGTCAAACGACCCATCAACCTCACCTCCGGACTGGAATGCAACGTCTGCTGGCTCGGCATAGGCGCCCTTGCAGAGTCTGATGTGGCCACCGAGTGGAATGACCCGATCAAGGTCATCAGCAGTACGCCTGAGGTAGGACTGGACGGCGATCCCCAGATTGCCGTGCTTCTCTTGAGCAGCGGCGTACAGATCCACGGTTGTCTCGGTGTGGTCGGACTCCTCCATGTCTACCGTTACGGTCGTTCCGGCCACACGGGCTGCCAGAGCGATCTCGTCGAGGTGGCGGGCCGCAGCAACATTGTCGAGTCCCATGCCGAGTTGAGTGAGCTTGATCGATATGTTCGCGTCAAGGTTGTGCGCAGAGATCTCGTCGAGGCAGGCAAGGTAGGAATCACGTGCCGTTGTTGCCTCTTCGATCTCAGACACGTGCTCCCCGAGATGGTCGAGGGACACATGCATTCCCCTCCCGGTGAGTTCCCTTGCAACATCGATTGCAGATTCCAAGGTGTCGCCTGCGACGAATCGCCGAGCCACGGCCCTGCCAGCCGAGGTGTCAGTGATCATCTTCCTGGTGATCGATCGCTCAGTGACTGCCAGCACTGCAGAGCGGATCATCTGTCTGAGACCTTCTCGCCCAGTTCCTTTGATCGCTCTGCGGCGGCACGAACCGCGTTCTCCATGAGAGCCCTGAAACCGCCGTCTTCCAGGACGTGCATCGCTGCGGCCGTCGTTCCTCCCGGTGAGGTCACCTCACCCCGGAGCCGGAACGCCGACTTGTCCGAGAGTGCAAGTAGTTCACCCGCACCGCGCACGGTCTGATGCACGATCCTCTCTGCGGCGTGGTGGGGAAGCCCTTCCCTGATCGCGGCTTCAATGAGCGCTTCAGCCAGGAGGAACACATAGGCTGGTCCGGTTCCCGATACTGCGGTCACGGCGTCGAGAAGATCTTCTGACACCCTCAACGTGTCTCCCACGGCGGCAAGGACGACCTCAGCTCTTTCGGCGTGGACGCCGTCGACAGCGACACCGATCGAATAGGCGGTCATTCCGAGATCAACCGCCGATGGCGTATTCGGCATGGCGCGGACAACAGGGATACCAGGGAGAGCATCCTCGAACACGGACACCGGAACACCAGCGGCAACCGAAACCACGACCTGAGTCGGCGTTACGAGATCGGAGATCTCGCCAAGGACGGTCGGTACGTCCTTCGGCTTCACCGACACGATGAGGACATCCTTGTCCTCGGCAGCTTCGGCAAGAGACAGCGTCGCCTTTGCACCCGTCGTGTGCTCGAGATCGCGGACACGGTCTGGTCTTCGGACGGCGAGTGTCAATTCCTCCGGTTCCCATCCAGCACGAAGAAGTCCATGGGCGAAGATCTCGCCCATGGACCCTGCACCGAGAATGCCGACGGAGGGTCGTGTCATGTAACTGAGGATATCGCAGCGGCGAACCGTTTGGTCATGGCGTCGTCGTACCCGACAAGCCGCACGGACCGCAACGCTGTCCCGGTGTTGTCGATGAACTCTGCCACTGATTCTGCGATGACAACCGTCGCCTCATCGGCCGGATAACCGTATATGCCAGCCGAGATCGCCGGCATCGCCACCGATTCCGCGTCGATCTCTGATGCAGTGTCGAGCGCTCCGAACACGGCCGCTGCGAGCAGCTCCTCATTCTCCTTGCCCTCCGCGTAGATCGGTCCGGCAACATGGATCACATAGGACGCTGGCATCCGCCCGGCGGAAGTGAGAGCCGCGGTACCAGGTTCGAGCGACCCGTACTCATCGATCCAGACACGGGATTCATCGTTGATGGATTCTCCCCCTGCGAGGGCAATCGCGAGTGCTATGCCGCCGCCGTGTATCAGTTGCTTGTTCGCTGCATTCACGACAGCGTCGACCAGCATCGTCGTGATATCGCCAAGGACGGCGCTCATCGTGGTCTCGCCGGTCCTCACCGCGCCGGCTGCCGATTCCGGGATATCAATAGTGGTCCAGCGCAAACCGTCGTCATGTTCCGTTTCGAGTCCTGTGGTCCAGTAGACCGTTGATGCCACTCCCTTGAGATCGATCTCGTGATCGTGAGCAACGGCGACGACCTGCTTGGCCACAGCATCAGAAGGGTCAACGACAACCGTCCCCTCCCCAAGGCGCTCCTCGATTTCAGAGCGTATGAGCGGGTAGTGCGTGCAGCCCAGCACGACCACGTCTGCACCGGCCCGCACAACCGGAGGCAAGAATCGATCGAGAAGGGGCCCAACCTGGGCACCACTCTCAACGGCGGCGGCCAAGCCGGGACAGGCCTGCTCGATGACAGTGACATCGGATGCGTGCTGGCCGACAAGACTCCGAAACAACTCACCCTGGAACGTGGCCCCGGTGGCAAGTATGGCAACAATGCCGTTGCGCGTCAGTTCCGTTGCAGGCTTCACTGCCGGTTCCATCCCGACGAATGCAACATCAGGAAGCACATCCCTCAGATGATGCAGTGCCGCTGCAGATGCCGAATTGCAGGCGATCACGATCTCACTCACCCCTGCAGACACGAGGTACCGAGCGAGCAGCTCCGTTCTGGTCCTGACCTCATCGAGGGTTCGCTCTCCGTACGGTCCGAACGCATGGTCTGCAACGTAGACGAGGTCGGCCCATGGCGCGCGATCGCGTACACGACCGAGCACCGTGGTACCTCCGATTCCAGAGTCGAATATTGCTATCTGCGTCATGTCGAAACGATAACGGCACTTCGGAAAAGCGCGGGGTCGGTGAGAATCCGAGAGGTGACGTGCAACGTATGACGTAGTACGTATGACGTACTACCTACTACGTACTACTTCCTCGCTATCGGCCATAACGGTTTCTGTGTACGAGCTCGACGAGCGGTCTTCGACCGCCCATCTTTGCCGCGCCCGATGTCGTTGTCGGATATCCGATCGCGATCCCATACCGACACCTCGTGCCGTCGGGAAGCCCGAGCACCTCAGCGGCGATCTCTTCGCGATGCAATGTCACAGGGCAGCTTGACAGACCGAGAGCGTCAGCGGCGAGCATTATGTTCTGCGCCAAGCGTCCTGTGTCGAATTCGTAGCCATCCGGTTCTTGCACGAGACAGATGACGGCAGGTGCGTTGCGCACCGGATCCATGAAATCGCCTGCACCACAGAGCCGATCCTTCTGTCGGGGATCATCCACGACGATGAACGCCCAGTTCTGCGTGTTCTTCGAAGACCCCGTCCACCTGGCAGCGTCGAGGACCGCGTCGAGGTCAGCGTCGTCTATCGCTCGATCATCGAATGTCCGAATGGCGCGAAGGGCAAGGATTGATTTGTATCGATCGTTCATCCGCGAATCGTAGCCTTCGCCGAAACCGCGTGCCGACGTAACGTCCGAGACCCGATGCGTGTCAGAACGCGTCGTCTGGCATCTCCATGAGCCAACCGTCCTCTGCCTGGGCTGCGGCGGTACGAACGGCGACCTTCGGGAGAGCGTCGTTGACAAAGAACTTCGCCGAAGCGACCTTGCCCTCGTAGAAGCCGACATCGTCACCCGTTGCATCTGTGAGTGCGGTGTGCGCAACCTCGCCGTGCTCAAGCAGCAGCCAGGCGATAGTTATCTCAGAGAGACTCTCGAGGAGGGCATTCGTGTGAAGACCCGTCTTGTAGATCTCGGTCGGCTTCTGCATCGATTGCATCGCATGCCCAACAAGGACACCGATGTGGTTCTGGAGCTGCTCAAGCGCCTGACCGAGTGCGTGACGCTCCGTGGCGAAGTCGTCTGAGCCACCCTTGACGTACTCCATCATGCGTTCAGTGAACCGCATGAGTGTCTGGCCCTGATCCCTTGCGATCTTGCGGAAGAACAGGTCGAGTGCCTGAATTGCTGTGGTGCCTTCGTACAACGTGTCGATCTTGGCATCACGGATGTATTGCTCGATCGGGTAATCCTGGGTGAATCCTGAACCACCGAAGACCTGGAGCGACTGGGCAAGGAGCTCGTATGCCTTCTCGGACGAGTAGCCCTTCACCATCGGGAGCAACAGGTCGTTGACCTTGTCCCAATGGTCATCGTCTGAATGCAGGACCTTGTAGTCCAGCGTTGCGGCCGTGTACATCCAAAGTGCACGAAGACCCTCCGCGTACGACTTCTGCAGCATCAGCATTCGTCGAACATCAGGGTGTCTGATGATCTGGACCCGCGGCGCAGACTTGTCCATCGCCTTGGCAAGATCTGCAGACTGAACGCGCTCCTTGGCGTAGTCGAGTGCGTTGAGATAACCGGTGGAGAGTGTCCCAGCCGACTTGACCCCGATCATCATGCGAGCATCCTCGATGACCTTGAACATCTGGCGGATACCTTGATGGGAGTTGCCTACCAGGTACCCAACACAAGGCTCGTCCATGCCCATCGTGAGCTCGCACGTCGTCGAGCCCTTGATGCCCATCTTGTGCTCGATATTCGAGGCATGGATACCATTTCGATCACCAAGTGTCCCATCCTCGTTCACATGGAACTTGGGCACGATGAACATCGACAGACCTTTCGTGCCGTCCTCGCCTCCCTCGCGCCTTGCAAGGACCAGGTGAATGATGTTCTCGTAGTAGTCGTTCTCGCCAGATGTGATGAACCTCTTGACGCCTTCGAGGTGATAGGCGTCTCCTTCGAGATGAACAGCCTTTGACGTACCAGCGCCCACATCTGACCCGGCATCAGCCTCGGTGAGGACCATGGTCCCTCCCCAACGGCGTTCGATCATCGGGATGGCCCATTTCTCCATCTGCTCGGGGGTACCCTCGGCCACAATCACCCGCGCCATCAAACTGCCTGAGGCGAAAAGGAATGTGGCGGGGTCCGCTCCTATGAACATCTCACTGACTGCCCACCTGAGAGAGTCAGGTGCACCGAAACCTCCCAGATCCTCATCAAGGCCAAGCAGGTGCCAGCCACCGTCATACATCGCGTCGAG
>QMQC01000047.1 GCA_003648875.1 Actinomycetota bacterium | reverse complement strand
CCCAACGAACACAACCTGGGCCTCGAGGGCCTCAACAGTCTCGCTCGAAGCCGCATTCTCTTGCTCAGCATCAGCACGAAGACGCTCATTGTCGGTCTTGAGCTCCTCAAACGAGTTGGACATGGCTTCGAGGTGTTCGATCCTTGCCCTGGACGCTGTCGCCTCGCCCTCGGCTCGGGCGCGGATCCCCGCAGCCTCCTGCTGAGCTTGCTCGACGAGACCAAAGGCTGTCTCTTCGGCATTCGCGAGTTCATCTGCTTGTTCCATTGCAGAATCGAGAATCGATCGTGCCTGAGCCTGGATCGAGGATGACTCGATACGGATGAGCTCTGCTTCGTCGCGTGCGGCTCGTAGAATTCCTTCGGCTTCCTTCTTCTCCGCCTTGGAGGCCGACGACCGGAGTTCCATTTCCTCGATGTCCGCAGCGATAGTGTTCTTGGTCTCCGCAGCTTCGAGTCTTGCCGTCTCGAGGATCATTCGTGCCTTGCGCTTCGCGTCATCGAGCTCTTCGATCTGCTCGCGCGCCGCGGCAGCCTGCTCGCGCATCCGTGCGACATCGGCCATCGCAGCCTCGCGAAGTTCAGTCGTTTCTTGACGGATCGACGAAAGTTCGGACTGCGCAAACTCGGTCTGTTCCTCAAGCTCAGTTCTTTGCTTGGCTACGTCTTCGGCCTGTTCAGCGGTGGCCCGTCGTACCCTCTGTGCTTCCTTGCTGAGCTTCGAAGCGAGCGACTCTGCCGCGGACAGTTCCTCGTCTGCCTGGGCGATCTTCGCTTCTGCTTCGTTGAATCTCGACTCTGCGACGGCAGATTTCTCATTGGCTTCGGCCACGACAGCATCGCTGGAAGCCAGACGCTGCTCTGCAAGCGTCAGCTTCTCCTCAGCATCGAGGTGGATCGTGAGGACTTCTTCGTGAGCCGCGGCCTCCTGCGCTTGGCGTTCCGACTCGGCGCGGGACGTGGCCTTCTTCGCAGCAATAATCTTGAGCTGCAGGTCAGACATCTTCTCCGATACCTCGGATTGAACAGTGGCCCTGGCCTGGTCCGCCTCTCGGACGGCATCAGCCAGCATCGTGGCAGCATCAGCCTGAGCGGCATCAAACAGTTCTGCGCTTGAGCGCTCGGCCTCGGCCTTGCGCTCCTCGACCTCGCCAGTCGCTGCAGCCCTCATTGCATCGACTTCTTCCGCAACGGCCTTCTCGAGATCCTCGGCAACCTGTTCGGCCGCCGACCTGATCTGCTCGGCGTCTGCGCGGAGACGTTCTACTTCAGCTTCGGCCTCTGATCTGAAGGCGCTTGCATCGCCCATGAGGATCTGTGCAGCATGCTTGGCCTCCGAGAGAAGCCTCTCTGCCTCTCCATTGGCCTGGCCGAGAAGATCATCCGCCTCATCCCGCTTGCGGTTGGCCTCTTCGCGGAACTCCTGAGCTTCTTCCCTGAGGGCCTCAGCCCCATCCTGGGCTGTCTTGAGCGTTTCGGATGCAGATTGCTCTGCTTCGGTGGCCATCGCCTTCAGGTTCCCGAGCTCTGCCTCGCGAAGCACGATCTCCGCAAGCCTCGCTTCAGCAGCCTGCTCAGCCTTGGCAAGCAGACCAAGAGCTTGCTGTTTCACTTCTTCAGCATCCACCTGAGCCTGATCACGGAGCGTTCCTGCCTCTTCCGTGAGGACCGCTACATCGGACTCTGCCTGTTTGGTCGCCATCTCCATCTGATACTGCGCCTCGGACACCAGGTACTCGATGCGCTTCGTCGCCTGATCGTCAGCAGTCTGGATGGATCGTTCAGAGGCTGCTTCTGCCATGAGGAGCATCTCTTGGACACGTTCCTCCCCATCACCAATGGCTGTCTTCGCTTTGGCTAGCGCACTCTCAACCTCAAGGTGAGCCTCAGCCACACGTGCCTCTGCGTCGGTCCTGATCTTGTCTGCGGCTGCCTCGGCGTCAGCGAGAATCTCCATCGACTGCTCTTCTACACGACGTAGCGTGCCAACGGGGTCAATCTCAACACCCCGTTCCGACGCGGTGATCTGTGTTTCGGCGATCAGCGCCTCGATCTCACTGCGAGCCCTCTCTCTCTCTGCAATGAGTTCCTCAAGTCTTCGTTCAGCTTCGTCCGCCTCCGAACGAATCTCCGCTGCCTGTTTCTGGGCATTCTCGATGATGTCGGCCGCCTCTTGCTTTGCGGCATCAAGGTCCCGGGGAAGATCGTCTTCCGTTACGCCGTCTCCATCCAAGATCGCATCGGCGCGTGCTTGGGCTTCCTTTTTGATCTCAGCCGCTTGACCCCGAGCGCGCTCGAGAATCCGGTCCTTCGACTCCAATACGGCTGCAATCGCTGCGTCAACGGATTGGCCTTCGGCGTCCTTTGCTTTCTGCGCCTCGAATTCTGCTGTCTGGAGGCGGAGTTTGGCCTCCTGCGCCCACTCCTCGAGATCCCTGAAATTGGATTCGAGCTCACCAAGGAACGCTCGTACTTCGCGCTTGTCATATCCCTTCCGGGACGTAGAAAACTCGCGCTCATCAATGGAGACCGGGAGGTCCGGGTTGTTCGTGGTCACAGGCCGTCCGTTTCTGTACTCCTCTAGGTTTCGGCCGTGACGGCGCAAGGCTTTACTGGTTTGGTGCCCATCGTCCGCGATAGCGAACCTCTCGTGGGACCTTCAGTCGGCCCCAGATACAGTCATCGTGTTCTCAAGCCATGAATGCAGGGACTCTCCGACCTGTTTCGCCCTTGCCGACAAGGAATCTTCTGCTCGTTGCCAAGCTCCATCGGCAGGAAATGGTGACGTGAGATCAACGTAGATCTTCAACTTCGGTTCGGTTCCTGACGGTCTCGCCAGGACTCGCCCCAGATCACCGAGATCGAGTTCGATGAGGTTCGTTGAACCGAGGTATCTCGGACGCTCGTTCACATCAATTAGGAAGTCGGTGACAGACTCAACGGCGATGCCGGCGATTGATGCAGGTGGTTCTGACCTCAGCTCCGCCATCGCCTCAGCGATGTCATCACCTGCCGCCGGACCCTCTCTTCTGATCGACATCTGGGTAGACACCCATATCCCGTATCGGCGATACAGATCTCCAAGTCGATCCAACACGATCGACCCATCCGCAGCAGCCTCAGCCGCAAGTGTTGCGAAGGCCACTGCCGCCGAGATCCCATCCTTGTCCCTGACGGTCGTTCCGACGGAGTATCCAAGAGCCTCCTCGAATCCGAGGACAAGACTTCCCTTGCCCTCATCTTCGAGTTCGAGCGCTGCATTCCATATCCACTTGAAACCTGTGAGCGACTGTTGCCATGTTGCCCCATGAGCAGCGGCGATGTCGCCGAGCATCGGCGTAGAGACAATCGAGTTGATCGCTGTTCGCTCAACTCTCTCACCGTGACCGAGCAAGTACTCGGCAAGGAGGCAACCGATCTGATTGCCCGTCAACGGACGCCACACACCTCCTGGCATCGGAAGCGAGACCGCCAGCCTGTCGGTGTCCGGGTCGTTTGCGAGCACCAAGTCAGCATCGAGCGCCTGCGCAAGCTCGTGAGCCAGATCGAGAGCGCCAGGCTCCTCCGGATTCGGAAAGGAAACCGTGGGAAAAGTGCCGTCGGGTGCGAACTGTCTGGCAACGGGGTGTACGTGTTTGAAGCCGAACCGCGCAAGGGCCGCCATGACAGATCCCCCTCCAACGCCATGCATTGGTGTATAGACGATCGAGATCGTCCGATCCCTAGTCGCCGACGGCAGGGTTGCGGCGACCGAGATCAGGTAATCCTCAAAGAGTTCCGGACCGATCGGCAATACGTCCGGATCGGTGTACGGGTCCGCCGCTCGGGGAACCATGTTCGCCGCGCCCACCTCCGAGATTCGTCCGGCAACGTCGAGGTCCATGGGTGGAATGATCTGCGCACCGTTGCCTGCGTACACCTTGTAGCCGTTGTCGGCAGGAGGATTGTGTGATGCGGTGATGACGATGGTGGCACATGCGCCCATCGAAAGTCCAGCAAAGGCCACCAGCGGAGTAGGCGTTGGATCTCTGAAGTACCGCACAGCGAATCCCGATGCGGTGAGCACGCCGATCGTGTCGTCCATGAACGACTGTGATGAAGGGCGCGCATCGCGCCCTATCGCGACAAGCCGGTCCATCGGGTCTGTCGTCGCGACCAGATAGGCGGCCAGCCCGGCCGTCGTTCGAATGACCGTTGCCCGGTTCATCCGATTCGATCCCCCCTCGACAACCCCTCTCAGGCCGGCCGTGCCGAACACGAGACTGCCGTTCATCCGATCCTCGAGTTCTCCGAGAGAACCCGTGTCGATGAGCCTTGACAACTCAGCCCTGGTGACAGGATCAGGATCGCCATCGATCCAGGCGCGGGTTGTCCCAAGAATGTCGGTCATGCCGTCAGGGTACAAGAATCCGACGAGCGCCTACCGATTGGTCGGTGGACGGATGGGCGATCTGTGATCATCGGTACGCTTGAAGATCATGTCGACGCAGCTAGGACCCGCATACCGAGCCAAGACGCTTCACGAACTCGATGGGAGCGCATTCGACGTGGTAGTGATCGGTGGGGGCATCACAGGCGTTGGTTGCGCGTTGGATGCAGCTTCACGCGGTTTGTCGGTTGCTCTGATCGAGCAGCGTGATCTCGGATCGGGCACCTCGAGCCGCTCATCGAAGCTGATCCACGGGGGACTCCGCTACCTCGAACAGCTCGACCTCGGGCTTGTTCGTGAGGCACTTCGTGAGCGAAGTCTTCTCCTTCAGTCGATCGCTCCACATCTTGTCTGGCCTGTCCCCTTCGTCTATCCGATCAGACACCGGATCTGGGAACGCGCCTACATCACTGCCGGCATCGCTCTATACGACGGCCTCGCCAAACTCGGTCACAGCACGCTTCCCCACCAGTTGCATCTGAGCAAGAAGGGTCTCAAACGCGTGTTCCCTGGTATCAAGACAGATGAGTTCGTCGGCGGTATCCAGTACTACGACGCAGGGACCGACGATGCGAGACTCGTCGTCGCGATCGCTCGAACCGCGGCTGGCTATGGTGCCAAGATTCTCACGAGTACAAGAGTCACCGGCCTGACCAGAAATGACTCCGGCCGGGTTGGGGCCGTTGAGGCAACTTGTCTCGAGTCCGGCAGGAGGCTCAAGATCGATGCGTCGGTCGTCATCAACGCAACGGGCGTGTGGACGGACGCGACAGAGAGCCTCGTCGGCGATACTGGGATCGATGTCACCGCATCCAAGGGAATCCACATAGTTGTTGCCGGATCGGCGATCGATTCAACCGTCGGGTTCATCACGAAGACCAAGTCGAGCGTCCTCTTTCTTGTCCCTCATGGCGACTTCTGGATCATCGGAACGACGGACACGCCATGGGAGCTTGATCTGGCCCATCCCGCAGCGAGCAAACGCGATATCGACTATGTCCTCGAGCAGGCGAACCGGATCCTCGAACGTCAACTGACCCACGATGACGTTGTCGGCGTGTTCGCAGGATTGCGGCCCTTGGTCACCGGGGACGCCGAATCGACCGCAAAGCTCTCGCGAGAGCACAGCATCACCGAACCTGTCCCCGGGCTGACAACGATCGCGGGCGGCAAGCTGACGACCTATCGCGTCATGGCTGAGGACACCGTCGACCGTGCTTGTGAGGCAGCCGGCATCGATGTCCGGCCCACGAAGACCGATCAAATCGCTCTCGTCGGTGCAAACGGTTACTCGTCGATGATCCAGGGCCGAAGGGATCTCGCAAGCCGCTACGGGCTCGAGGAAGGCGAGATCAAGAGGTTGCTTCACCGTTATGGCAGCGAGACGACAGATGTCTTGAACCTTGCGGCATCTGACCCGCGACTTGCAGCCCGCGTGCCTTCGGGCCAGTACCTTGGCGCTGAGATTCGGTTCGCCGTGGAGAACGAAGCTGCGCTCCACCTCGATGACGTCCTGACACGAAGAACGCGTCTGTCAATCGAATGCCTTGACCGGGGAACTGAAGGCGCAGAGTTCGTGGCATCGATCATGGCACCGCTTCTCGGCTGGGACGAGGCCGCAGTGATGCGAGAGCTCGAGCACTACCAGAAACGGGTCGAGGCTGAGCGCGAATCCCAAATCATGCCGAACGACCGTACAGCGGATGCGGCTCGGCTCGGCGCCCCCGATATCAGGACGCTCGGCGGCTAATGGTGTGCGGCTAGGACGAGCGGGCGATCTTCGTGGCATACTCCTCCGACGAGAGATAAGGGGAGTCGTCGTGGTCTCTATGCTGAAACGTTCCGCAGCGTGTCTTCTCACTCTTGCGCTGGTCGTGTCCGCGTGTACGCCGTCGGATGACACAACGTCGGACGCACAGGCGAATACGGACGATACTTCCGGAGGTTCAAGCGGAGATTCGACAGCATCAGGATCATCGGACACCGACGATGCATCCGAGCCGGTCTCCATCCCCATCCTGACGACCTCGGAAACGGTCGTGTCCACAGGTAGCAGCTTCACTGTCACGGCAGACCCGACCCACACGGGTTCCGTGGCCATGCGAAGTGGCGACGAGGTCATCGCCTCCGCGCCGCTGGAGGATGGGACCGCGACGATCCGAGTCCCATCGGGAACCGCCGTGGGCCTGTATGCGCTCGAGACCGTCGACGATGGGGCTGGACGCGCCATCGGTGTCATCGGGATCGCCGATGGGCCGACACTCTGGCTGACCACACCGAAGTGGACGACTTCAGGTGTCCAACACAAGGCAACGATCACGACGTTCGGGATCCCTACTGGCATGACGGTTGCGCTCGAATTGACCGGTGACGGCCAGATGCCGGAGCGACTCGTTCCCCATGCGATCGCTGGGCTTGCACCCATCGCCTTCGGTGCAGACCCCGGTGAGGGCATCCCGCACGGACGAACGACATGGAAGCTTCCAGAGGGCTTCACCGGCACCATACGTGTGGTGGCGGATCAGGCCGAGAACCTTGGCATATTCGCCGATACGGAGGACCCGCCGGCCGTCACCTCTGCCGAAACCCGGGTGCGCCGGTGCGACGAGGTCTCTGGGATCACGGGCAATCTCGGTGAATCCGGATGGGTGAGCGTCCTACGACTCAGTGGCGGATTCGACTCTGCAAGCACCGCCACCGACAATGGATCGTTCACGATTCCGGTCGACCCCGGAACCATGATGGTCTCAGCAGGTCGAGGCCTCGACGCAACGGCTTCGTCGCCACAGTTCGTGCAGATCAAGTGTGGCGAGGTGCTCGATGTCGGATCGATGGATGAAGCATTGGACACGGGTCCTGCGCCGGGCACATATCTCGGCAGGCTGACACTTGATGAGGCGTTCCTGTTCACGTCGTCAGGCACCGGTGACATCGAGTTCTCCCACGAGAACGTCACTGATTGCTCTGTGAACGGTTCCGAGTTGGAACTCGGATTCACCGGTCAGGGGTCCGATCTGCACTTCTACTACGTCACGATCCCCGATTACAACGGGACCGGTCGCTACGACGCAGCCTTCCAGATCATCAACGTGCTGAAGGATGGAGAGTCGACCGGGACTGCGACCATCGAGATCGAGCAGGGCAGAATCGAAGGCTTCGATGCTGTCGGCGGCGCCTTTACAGCGACCTACGAGGGAGCACTCGGCTCCGGCACCGTGGAGGGCCGATTCACGTGCATCTTCTTCACTGCGCTCGAGACTTCCAGGAGAGCGATCCGCGGAGCAGCACCGGTCGGCGGGGTTCGCGCAGCCCCGTACTTCGCCAGTGGCGGTGCGCGAAACGAAGACGTGTGCCGCACCGCCTTCGTTGCAGGGCAGGGCAGCTATCAGGGAATCAGCGGGATCGTCGCCTACTACACGACCCGGATTTTCAACGAGCATCTCCCCAAGACCTCCGCCCTGACGATGAGCGATGTACACGCGCTCCTCGACCTGGCAGCCAGACAACAGCTCTTGGGCACAGAAGATGAGGACCAGGTCGACATCTACGAGGTTGCGGGAGCATTGGCGTCCGACTACCTCCTCAGCTTCAAGGCCACGGACATCAGTGGCTCCTGGATTCTGTCGGTCACGGCCTTTGACGTGGAGTCCGCCCGCGTCTTCTTCAGACAGGACTACACGTCGTCCACGGAGGGAGCGATGCTCGATCATGCGCTGGCCGACGACGTCGTGGCAGCGTTCCGAGAGATCGGTATCTGCGGGGAAGTCGAGGAGGAGTCTGTTCAGGTTGCATCCGGTGAGGAGAAGGAACTCACGTACACGCTCACCAATCTCGCAGGTGAGGCTGCCGAGGGTGCCATCGATGCCGTGTCTTCCACCTGCGGAAGATTCGAGCCGGAATCAGGCAACGCAGAGAACGGTGAGTTCAAGACGACGTTCACCGGAGGGGACGGTGGGTGCACGGATCAGGTCACTTTCGTGGCTCGAACCGACACTTCTGTTGGTGAGGTAACCACCGAGCAGGACGGGGAAGAGTCGACGACCGCCATCGCTATTCCGATGTTCGGCTACCGCTACACCATCGACATGGACTCAACAACGTCGGCAGGCGCGTATTCGAGTGGATCGGCGACCATCCACGCGGAATCCGAGGGCGAGTTCTTCATCGAGCCCGACTTCCAGCAGATCATCGGTGCAGGCAGCGGAACGGTCCATGCGGGTGATCCTGCTGCGCCGTGTGTCCTGATCACCGAGTCCGGCACGGTGACCCGCCCTCAGGTATGGAACGCCGATGGAACATACAGGGTCATGGTGAGCGGCGAGCTTGCATCGGGGAACGCAAAGGACGGTGGGACGCTCCACCTGCTGCCGGACGGGTTCGGGATAGCGATCGTCGGGTCGTGGTCGGATCCCGAGTGCTTCCCACCGGGGTCGCAGTCCAATGAGATCTGGTCCTACCTCGTCGTTTCGATCTTCGTGGTGAACCCTGCGCTGGTCGTAGGTCAGTTCCCGCAGGGCTTCGAGATGTCCTTCACGGCAGACGGCGCGCCGACAGGGAAGACCTGGCCGATCCCTGT
>QMQC01000046.1 GCA_003648875.1 Actinomycetota bacterium | reverse complement strand
TGGTGGTTCTCGCGTGCGGGGCTGGTCTTGATGGTGGTTCTCGCGTGCCGGGCTCGCGGGCTCGCGGTCCCCCCTAGATCCTCGCCAACGCTCGTCTCTTGTCCCCCCTAAAGGTGGGACGCGATTTGCGGTTCGCGGCTCGCTGTTCTCACTCCCCCTCGTCCCCTCTGAACGGAGCGCAGGACTAGCTATGTCGCCTTCCAGGCGTCGAGCATCTCGTAGGCCTCCTCTGGCGTGTATAAGACGTCCTCGATGCGCTGTGCGAGGAGCATGTTCATGATATCACCCACCTGGCGCGATGGCTCCAGACCGAGATACCGCATCACGTCGTTTCCGTCGATCGGAGCACGAAGCTTGTCGAGTTCTTCGCGCTGAGCCAAGTCGCCTATCCGCTCCTCGAGTTCATCGATCCTGTTCGAGATGCTCTTTGCCCTGCGCCTGTTTCGCGTCGTCACATCACAGCGAACAAGCTCGTTCAAGTCTTCGAGAAGGGGTCCTGCATCCCTTACATACCTTCGAACAGCAGAATCCGTCCATCCCATCTTGAACGTGTGGGGTCGCATGTGGAGAAAGACGAGCTGGGAAGTGTCCTTGGCGATGTCGTTCGGATACCTGAGTTCCTGCATTCTCTTTCGAGTCATGCGTGCGCCTACGACCTCGTGGTGATGAAATGTCACCCCGACCTTCCCGAACTCCCTCGTAGCTGGTTTGCCGATGTCGTGGAACAGCGCTGCAAGGCGAAGCCTCAACCTCGGACTCGCCTTGCCGACGACCGCGATTGTGTGGGCAAGCACGTCCTTGTGCTTGTGGTGAGGATCCTGTTCCACGGCAAGGGCGGGAATCTCCGGTATGAACTCATTGGCCAATCCCGTTTCGACAAGGGACGTGAGGGCATCAACCACATCAGCTCCGGTCATCAGTTTGTCGAACTCGTTCCTGATCCTCTCGGCCGAAACGATCTGCAACCGCTCCTTCAGTTCGACGACAGATCTGAGTACGTCTTCGTCGGCCTCGAAACCAAGCGTCGACATGAACCGGAAGAGCCTCAGCATCCGCAGCGGATCGTCACCGAACGAGACCTCAGGATCCATGGGTGTTCTCAATACCTGTGCCCCAAGATCGGCAAGTCCGCCGAACGGGTCGATCATCTCGGGCAGATCGTTCTCTTCAACCGGAATCCTGATGGCCATCGCATTCACCGTGAAATCGCGCCGCGAAAGATCTTCCGTGATGTCATCGCTGAAGATGACCACAGGTTTGCGTGAATCGTCCCTGTACATCTCTGATCGAAAGGTCGTGATCTCGTACGTGCAACGGTCCTTCACCAGCCCGATCGTGCCAAAGGCTTTGCCCGTGAGATATTTTGAGTTCGCCCAGGCCTCACCGATGCGTTCTATGTCCTGTGGCCTCGCACCGGTTGCGAAGTCAAGGTCGTCACCTTCGCGCCCCAGCAAGCCATCCCTCACAGATCCGCCGACGAGATAGAGGTCGTGACCCTCTTGCGAGAACAGACCTGCAAGCTCGCACACATCATCGGACATGATCGATCGGATGCGATCAGGAACTATCGTCACGCCTCAGACCTTCCTCGGTTCGCCAGTTCGTCCGCATACTCGTTCCACCTGAAACCCACGTGGGCCTTGATCCACCTCACCTCGAGTTCGGGACGTTGCTTGTAGGCCACATACGCTCTCTTCACGAGGTCGAGGTTCTCGACCGGACCTCCCTTGCGTTTCCAACCGCGCTTCTCCCAGCCGGCAGCCCATTCGTTGATGGTTCTGACGGCGACGTTCGAGTCGGAGAACACCGTAGCTTCTGTTCTCTCCGGAACAAGATCGACTGCGTTGATGAGTGCAAGCAACTCCATCCGATTGTTTGTCGTGTTGCCTCCGTGCCCGTATGACTCCCCGACGATCGTGTTGTCAACCACGTAGACAACCCCCCAGCCACCGGGGCCGGGGTTCGGCACCGAGCTTCCATCAGTGAACACGCCGCTCGTCGGATCTTCCGATGGCAAGCTGTTTGCAGGGCTGCTCGTCGATATGGCAGCCTTCGAACCATCTCTGCAATCTCGGCATTGGCGCGGTGTCCACCCCGGGTAACGGTCGAGAACCGACTGGGGTAGGGAGAAGGAGGTATCACAATCGCGACATACGAACTCAGCCATGGGCAGAGCGTAGGAAGTTCTCAGTGGACACGCCGCCATCCGCCGATCCTGGACCCGACTTCTGACTTCTGAGAGCGCAGCGTTCTGATTTCTGAAGAAGCTACCTGACGGCTACCTGGCCAACCCCCGCTGCGATCTTGAAATCGCGAGGCGAAGCAACATGCGTCAGTGCGTCAGTGAAAGCGATCTCTCCCGACTCATACTTCTTCGTGATCGCCTGATCGATGGTCTGCATCCCGAAGAATGCTCCTTCAGCCATGATCTCGTGCACCTCATCGGTGCGATCTGGTTCAACGAGCAGCTCCCTGACTGCTTCTGTGTTGACGAGCAGTTCGGTTATCACTGTCCGACCTTGTCCATCTGCCTTCGCAATCAGCCTCTGGGACACGATGGCGCGCAGTACCGTTGCAAGCATCTGGCGTACTCGCCGCTCGAGGTAAGGAGGAAAGGAATCAAAGATGCGACGCACTGTCTCCATCGCGTCGAGGGTGTACATCGTTGAGATCACGAGGCGCCCGGTCTCCGCTGCGACAAGGGCAGCCTCAATGGTCTCCTGATCCCTCATCTCGCCGACATAGACGACATCGGGATCCTGTCTGAGGGCCGAGACGATGCCTGCATGGTACGAGGGTGTATCAACGCCAACCTCGCGCTGGCTCACGATTGAAAGCTTGTCGCGGTGGAGAACCTCTATCGGATCTTCGATCGTGACGATGCTCGTTCGGCGAGAGGAGTTGATGTGATCGACCATCGCGGCGCAAGTCGTCGTCTTTCCGCAACCAGCCGGACCGGTCACGATGATGAGCCCGTCATTCTCATCACATATGCCTGTGATGGCAGTGGGCAACCCGAGATCGCCGATCGTCCTTGACGTGGGAGCGACGGCCCGAACAACGATATTGACAGAACCACGCTGTCTGTACGCGTTTACGCGGAATCTGCCCAATCCCGCCCACCCATAGGCAAAGTCGATATCCGTGACAGTTTCGAGGTCGCTATTGAGACGATCGGGTAGGAGGTCGCGCAGTAGCTGGAGTGTGTCGTCGCTATTGAGCGGGGGTAGTTCCGCCGGATGCAGTGCACCGTCAATGCGATATGCAGGCGGCGAGCCTACTTTGAGGTGTAGGTCCGATCCATCGGTAGACACCAGCTTCTCCAGAAGCTCGTGGAGGCTGGGGCTCTCATCCGTCACTTGCGACTCCCTGTCATCGTATGTCCACAAGCGATATCGGACATTCGACGGCCCGCCTTAACGAAGTTCCCAATGGGTCTCCAGAGCCTCGACAGCCAACTCGGTCACGCGTTTCGCCGATCCAGCCAACTCGGTTGGCCACGAGGGTTCGCCGACCACACCAGCAAGACCCCCTACCGTTGCCCTGGAGGACTCGGTGAGCGCACCTAGGTCGTAGCCGCCTTCGAGGGTCGCGATCACCCTCGCTGGTGGAACCTGATCGACGGCCCAGCGTGCCATCGATCCGAAGTGCTCTGCCTCGAGCCTCAATCCACCAAGAGGATCAAGGCGATGTGCGTCATAGCCACAGCTTATGAGGATCCAATCCGGATCGAACTGCCCCACCACTGGCACCACGATACGACCGAAGGCAGCGAGGTACGAGTCTCCACTTGTTCCTCCGGGCAGAGGCACGTTGATCGTCCTGCCTGCGCCTGGGCCTTCGCCTCGCTCATCAACCCACCCCGACCCGGGATACAGCGGAAACTCGTGAAGGGAGACGTACAGCACATCGGGATCACGGTAGAACGTTCCCTGGGTTCCGTTGCCGTGATGGACATCCCAATCAATGATCGCCACCCGCTCGCCTCGGCTCCGTAGATAGGCAGCCGTCAACGCAACGTTGTTGAAGAGACAGAACCCCATTGCAGAACTGCGTTCCGCATGATGCCCGGGCGGTCGAACCACTACGAACGCTGCATCTGCCGTGCCTGCCTCAAGAGCATCCACTGCTGCAGGACCAGCGCCAGCAGCGTGAAGAGCAGCGTTGAAGGACTCCGGCACGACATAGGTGTCCTGATCCAATCCCCCGCCCCCATTCACACAGAACATGTGAACCTGGTCGATGTACGATCGAGTGTGGATCGTCTCAAGCAGGTCACGTTCCACCACAGGCGCGCCGAGATCAACGATGGACACGTCGGCGGAACGAACACCCTCAACGACGGCTGCGAGTCGATCCACCCGTTCTGGATGGCCCGGAGGAGTGCGGTGATCCAGGCTCGATCCGTGAGTTACAAGAAGTACAGACATCGAAGGGATTGTCCCACGCACTTGACCCACTGGAACCGCGGTTACTCTACAGATGCGTGGCGCGACCCTTGGAGAGGTCTTGGCACTTGTAGATTCACCACACCGAGTATTTCAACGAGGCACCTGGCCGGGTTCCGTGTCGCTTCGTCGCGGATGGGCACGGGCTGAAGCTCGGCCATGGAATGCAACCGTCGGTGACGCCTCGCTCCGAGTTCTTCGTGGGGGGAGCGGGTTCATCGGCGCCTGCGTTGACAAGCTCAGTCTGGCTGGAGCTCCGGCCGTGTTGTCGTCACCCCTGTCACGATCCGCTCGGAAGCCGTGGGAGAATGCTGGATTCGTCGACTACATCGATCTCGCGCTCATGAGACTCAGTCTCGATGCTTCTATTCCTGCCCCTCAGCATCTTGTGGCTCGGGCAGAGAAGCCCGACCTCGACGCCATGCTCACAATCGATTGGTCCGCGTTCCCTGAGTTCTGGAGATTCGATCACCTTGCCCTGGTCGAGTCAACACAAGCCACCTCCAAGTCCAGTGTGTTCGTGATCAAAGATGGCGAACTCGGCATAGCAGGCTTCGCCGTTGTTGGCTATGGACACGCCATCTCCTATCTCCAACGTGTCGCAGTTGAACCCAGATGGCAGGGGCAGGGCATGGGGCGAAGCCTCATCCGAGCATCCGCCCGCAGTGCACGACGCCACGGATCACGGGCCCTCCTGTTGAATACGCAGTTCGACAACTCGGCAGCGATCGGTCTCTACGAGGCGGAGGGTTACACCCAACTCCCTGAATCGCTGGCTGTCCTCAAGTCCGGGTAGACACCGTGCCTCCCCGGCTACCAGACCGATATCGATTGAACATTCGACTTGGGAGCGACGGCGACATCGAGGAATGGTTCGCCCAGGACGAAGCGCTCGCCCGCCCCGTTCTCATCCGCTATCTCGCACCTGAGTCCTCGATACCGCGTCACGCTGCTTTTCTCGAGAATGTCCGATCCGCGGCTGCTCTGAACGACATACACCTCCAGAAGGTCTTTGCGGCTGGTGAGACGTCTGCATCCGCGTACTCGGTATCTGAATGGGATGGAGGCGTAACGATCGCTGATCGGTTGCGAGCCGATGAAGCCATCCCCGTCGTCGAATTCCTTCCCAACGCATCGGGTCTCTGTCTTGCTTTGTCGCGCTTTCACGAACTCGGAGGAGTCCACGGTGCAATCGACGCGTCCTCCGTCCATTTCTCAGCTGCACATCCGGTCAAGCTCGGCGCATTCGGTAGGGAGAACCGGTGGTCAGACCAGGAAGAGGACACGATGGCACTCGCCGAGGTGCTCCGAACGGCGATCACAGGAACGGAGGACACGAGCGTCTTCCCCTCGGATGTCATTGATGGCGTCCACCCCTCGGTGGACGCTGCCCTGAGAGCGGGAATCAGCGGCACCCTCGACGCAGCAGCCCTGGCAAGATCCCTTCAGGCAGCTCCGCACGTCGTCCAAGCGGAAGAGAGTCCGATCAAGCCTTGGCGCTCTCTCGCGTTGTTCGGTCTGATCGTGGTTCTCATTGCATTCGTCGCTGCCATCGGACTTGCCGCGGATTTCGACCCGGATTCACCAGTCCTGTATCCCGTGATAGCGAGACCCGCTACATCGACCTCGACGACACCAACCCAGATCGCTGATCCCGTCGACGGGTCTGAACGTCTCGTAGCACAGGTGATCGTATATGACCCGTTGGGTGATGGCACCGAGAGCGATGACACTGTGGGCGGCACCACCGACGGGAACCGATCAACTGCCTGGACCACTGAGGCCTACTCTCGACCTCTCAGCGAGGTGAAGGAAGGTGTGGGGCTTGTGTTCGATCTCGAAGGAGCCCCTGAGACCGTCTTCATCGCCGGATCGCCCGGAACGGTATTCACGCTCGGGTGGATTGCGTCGATACCGGACGACCTCTTCGAGTGGGAACATATCGCCCGGGGTACGCTCCAACAGGCTGAGTCCCGAATCCAGGTCCCCGTCCGTGGCGGTGGCCTTTGGCTCCTCTGGCTCACCGATCTACCCGAACGTCCCGACGGTTCCTATCAAGCTCGCATTTCCGACGTTCGATTTGCACCATAGCCACGGGGATCGAAGGCAACATGGTGAATGACGGTTCTCGTGTGGCGTTCGTCGTGCGTCTACTGTCGGTCTCCCATGACCCACCGTGCCGATCGCGACGTCGAGCTCATCAACCGGTACCTCACCGGCGACATCGATGCTTTCAACGAACTCGTGACTGCCCACGAGGACCGGGTCTTTGCGATATGTCTGCGCATGCTCCGAAACAGGGAAGCCGCCCTCGACGCGACGCAGGAAGCATTCCTCACCGTGTTCCGAAAAGCCGATCGATATGAGGCCAGGGCCGCCTTCTCCACCTGGCTCTATCGAGTCACAGTCAATACCTGCTACGACCACCTTCGCCGCGAGAAGCGGAAGAAGGCGGACCGGATTCCCGACTCGTACGACCCGCCAGATCCCCAATCCATGGATCCTTTCGATGCCGTTGAGGTACGGCCCGACATCGAGAACGCTCTGGCGCTATTGAGTGCCGAATTCAGAGCTGTTGTCGTGCTCGTGGACCTTCAGGGCATGTCGCTGGAACAAGCCAGCGATGCGCTTGAGATTCCGACCGGCACAATCAAGAGCAGGCTCTTTCGGGCCCGAAGGCAACTTGCGCAAAGTCTTGGGAACCTCAGGCCCGACTCAGAGCATCCAACCGGTAACACTGGAGAACAATGAACGACCAGGACCGTGATCTCATCGCCGCGTTGGCAGAAGGTCTCCTCAGCGGAACAGAAGCCGAGGACGCCCTTGCGCGTATCGAAGCCGACCCTGAGATGTCCGTCGAATACTCAGGACAGCTCTCTGCGCTTGACTTTCTGGGCTCTGTTGTTACTCCGCTGATGACCACAGCCGAGCGCGAAGCGCTTCACGTGAACCTGACCGAGCAACTTGGTCTCGTTCCGATACCAACCCCAACACCGTCTCCCTTCAGACGGAGGCTTCCTTGGTGGCAACCGGTCTTCGGATTGGCCACAGCGGCGGCGGTTGTGGCCGCAATCGTGATTCTTCCCGGCACGCTCACTGGTGGATCCTCGGACAATGCATCATTCGATCTGGCAAGTGCCGAACCGGAAAGCACAGATGTTGACCAAACTCAGACGACAGCTGCCGCTGCTGCCGACGGCGTGCAAGAAGCAGCACCACTGGATGCGAGGGCGCTCGATGACGACGCAGAGATCGCTGTGCACGAGACAGACACCGTCTCCCTTGAGGACCTGCTCAAGCAGACCGGCGGAGCCGACAGTCCCGATGCCGTCGAGGAGCAACTGTCCGCCTTCGGCTTCGAATCGACCGTCGACCTGAACGCTGACGCCATCGATAGCTGCATCCATGAGCTCTCCGATGATCTCCCTGACGGGATCATCGAGAGACGTGTCATCGGCGCAAACGCCCAGGACGACAAGACGATCGTCCATCTTGGCTTTGACTTCGGTTCGGGTATCGAAGACGGACTCAGTTTCGTACTCGAGGACTGCACTCTCGTGGGTCATGGTCCGCAAGGCTGAATCCTCCGGGGCGCTACCCCTGTAACACACCGCTAGGCTTCGACTCACCATGTCCGACCAGAACCCATCCGTTTCGGCCAGAGTTGCGGACGGCCTTGAGCAGGTCGCAACCAAGGTTCGGGAGCTCACTGTTGATCGCGCCGCCGTGGCCATCACGTGGGCAGCCGCGGGACTGATCCTTCTCACCGCCGGAATCATCGCAATCATCTGGCTTCTGGTGGGAATATTCCGCGCACTCGGAACGCTGATGGGAACTGAAACCGCATACGCCGTGGTGGGCCTGCTTCTGATCCTGGGAGGAGCCTTCGTCTGGTCACGGCGGTACCCCCAAGACAGACCTCCACAACAGGAGTAGCAATGGCCGAAAAGGTCCTCATCATTGGCTCCGGACCCGCGGGTCTCACAGCAGCCATATACGCTGCGCGCGCCGATCTCGAGCCGCTCATGATCGAAGGTGTGGAACGCGGTGGTCAGCTCATGATCACCACAGACGTGGAGAACTTCCCCGGATTCGCAGACGGCATCATGGGTCCAGATCTCATGGAGCAGATGCGGAAGCAGGCTGAACGGTTCGGAACTCGCATCATCAGCTCAGACGTCACCGATGTTGATTTCTCGAAGCATCCGTTCACCGCCTCCGTTGGGCAGGACAGCTACAGCGCAGACAGCATCATCGTCTCGACGGGTGCTTCGGCGCGTTGGCTCGGTGTCGAGGGTGAAGAGAGGCTTCGCGGCTTCGGCGTGTCTGCCTGCGCCACCTGTGACGGATTCTTCTTCAAGGAGAAAGAACTCATCATCGTCGGCGGCGGAGACACTGCCATGGAGGAGGCTCTCTTCCTCACCAGATTTGCATCAAAGGTAACAGTGGTCCACAGACGAGATGCGTTCAGGGCCTCGCCGATCATGGTTGCTCGGATTCTCGACCACCCAAAGATCGAGGTGCTCTGGGACTCGGTCATAGAGGAGATCGTCGGCGAAACCCTGGTTACAGGCGCCA